>JADGPX010000224.1 GCA_017882215.1 Chitinophagaceae bacterium
TATCAAAAATTAGAAAAATTGGCTTTTAAAAAATCTTCAAAAAATAATCTCAAAAAACAAGGAAAGTATACTGGATAATAACTATGGGCTTGAATTTTAAGTATACTAAAATTGTTGTATTCGCCGCAATCTCTCAATCATGAGTATACTAAAAAAATGTTATCTAGCGATTTGAATTCACTGATTGAACTAAAAAAATTCTATGAATACAAAAATAATTTGCTCAACGCAACAGAAGAACCACAAAAAATTAGTAAATTAAAAAGCAACAAATATGAAAATCGAAATTGTAAAAAAGGCTTTACGGATAGACTCGCTTTCAAGACTTACAGTTATTGAAAAAAGACATAAATTTATTGAAGAAGGCAAGGATCAGTTTGTTCAATTAAATGATTCTAATGCAGAATATCTAATACGTCTATTTTTTGATGGGTCTAATATTTCATCGCCGTTTCTTTTTAAATGGAAAGCCACAAAAGATGAGACTAAAATTGAAATCGCTTGTGATTATTTGTGGGGAATTGGTTGTAAGGATGTTTATAGAAGCACTCTTAGTGATGATTCTTTTAAAGAAGGCGATGAGATAATGATTATTTCTTGGACAGAGGACTCCTCATATTTTACAAAAGCAATAAAGTATGAAAAAGCATTAAAAATAATTGATCAAGGGGCAGGAAGTTTTCAAAAGAGCATAAATTAAATCTATCAATACTACCATTTTTTAATTTATGGGTAATTGCAATTTAATTGCTTTTTTAAAATGGTAAGACATCTCGACTGTAAATGGATTCACTGATTGAACTAAAAAAATTCTACGAATACAAAAATAAATTGCTTCACGCCACCGAAGAATTTATCGCCTACAATCCTCTGATAAGTTTGCCATTGGAAATGCCCAGAACGCCGGAGTTTGGTGAACAAATTATAAAGCAAAATTTTGTTGTTGGTGATGAAATGTTTCTGGCAGTACTTTCTTCCTCTCTTTCATCAGGTCCTTTGAGTGGTCATAAAAAAATAGAAATATACAAAGACAAACAACGTATCATTTTTACAAAAAGAGGTGGACACGGTTACGGCACCAATTATTCAAAAGGGAGAAATTTCTTCATTGATGGTAAAAAAGTATACTTGCTTGTAAGAGGAACTGCTTTGAAAGATTTTGAAAGTAATTTATCATACGGTGAAATCAATACTCATAATTATTACCTACTTATTTTCAACAACATTCTTATTCCTACAAAATTTCCTTTGAGAAAGATTCCGGCAAAAGATGAAAGTGATTTCCCATCAAAATCCAAACACATCGCTAGCAAAATTAAACTGTGGGAAGGTGTAATTCATACATCTGAAGGTGTAATTCATGCAATTTGTTATACTGTAATTGGTGTAGGAACTAAGTTGCCAGGCAAACCGAAAAGAAATGGCTTTATAGAATTTTTTATTGATGGCAAATCATACTTTTTTGAAAACTTTTAAAACGAAATGAATTATGGCAAAAACATTAAAACATGTTTTATTAAAACAATCTTGCTTTTACAAAAACCTGATTCAAGGATTATTTGTTCAACTACACATTTATTTAATCATCCAAACCACAGTAAAACCGCCTGTGGGATAAAAGTAAAAACTGGTAATAAATTATGGCACACAATATTAATTTCAACGAACAGACAGGTAAACACAGTTTCTTTTCTGTAAAAGAAAAAGCCTGGCACGGATTAGGGCAAATAGTAGAAGGCTATTCTACAAGCGCAGAAGCATTAAAATTTGCAGGGCTTGATTACATAGTAGAGAAAAGAAAACTGTTTACGTTTGATAACGAAAACGAAGCAGCCAATGAAGATATTGAAATCAAAATTCCTGAAATAGAAGTACCCAATTTTTATGCAACATTGAGAACAGATAATGAAACTGTTTTGGGTGTTGTAGGAAAAGATTATGAAGTTGTACAAAACACAGACGCTTTTAGTTTTTTTGATTCGATTGTTGGCGGCGATGGTATCCAGTATGAAACCGCAGGGGCATTAGGTAAAGGAGAACGAATTTTCATTACAGCAAAATTGCCTGAATACATTAAAGTAGGTAATGATGATTTGATTGAGCAGTATTTATTTTTAACTACCTCACATGATGGTGGTGGCAGCATTACCGCAGCCTTTACACCCGTAAGAATTGTTTGCAACAACACTTTAAATGCAGCCCTTCGTAACCATAGCAATGCCTTTAAAATCAGGCATACCGCCAATGCAAAAGAAAGGTTGCAAGAAGCCCATAAATTAATGGGCATTACCAATCAGTTAAGCACACAACTGGAAGAAATTTTTAATCAATGGGCAAAGGTTCGTATTACTGACCCCGAAGTAAAAAAACTAATTCAAATGGCTTTGGTGCCTAACAAAGAAGTGTTGCAGAATATACTGGCTGGTAAAGATGATGAATTATCCACCTGCTTTAAAAATATGACTGATGTCGCTTTTGAATATGCATTGACCAATGAAACACAACAGTTAGAAACTACAAAAGGCAGTTTGTTTGGGGCTTACAATGCGGTAACAGGTTACTTTCAAAATGTACGCAATTACAAAAACGAAGAAGCCAAACTAAAATCATTGTTGTTTGGTGGTACAGGACAATTACGGACGCAAAAAGCATTTAATCTTTGTGAAGATTTTGTAAAAGGTGAAATGATGGAATTTTATAATTAAGATTATTAAAGGGGCAAGACAGAAAGTTTGTCCCTTTATTTTTCTGACTTTTAAAGCCCGGAAACGAGCTGAAAAAAGAAAAGGTTGAATTCACAATTGACCTTTTGAACAAATCAAATGAAAAGGTTTATAAAGCATCTGTCTTACATGAGTATCCCGTTTTCGTAACTAAAATAATTCACTACAATTAAAATTTATGAAACTAACAGCATTCCCAGAAAGCAAAACCCAACCAAAAAGAATATATGCAGATGGCGCAACAACGTTTGCTTTTGTTTACATTGATGGAATGATTGAGATTAAAGGTGATGGTTTATACCCGAGTCAATTAAAAGAACTGCTTGTCATTGCGGAGAACTTTAAATTGTTTTATGAAAATATAAGGGCGGTTCAGCAGTAAGAATTTACGGCAGTAAATCTTTTGGTGGAATATTCAATTTCTCTGCATCATTAAGCATTTTTGTTCACCCTAACCAACTCCCAGCCCTTCCCCCACCATTCCGGTAATGGATATTGTTCGCATTCATACAGGTCATCATCCAATAAAATGTCTGTATTTACATCCATTCCATAATCTTTATATCTCTCAAACATTTCATCCATTGAAAGGAATTTTATTTTCTCATTTAACTTGTTTTTTTTAGTTGTAATCATGGTTACTTGGTTTATTATAAGTTATGAGATTTGGGGTATACTTTCTTTCATGTCTATTTCGGGTAGTGTATCAGTTTGAAAATAATTCTTTTTAAGGGTGCTTGCCTTCAATTCTATGACCTACAAAATCGCCATTCCAAATCTCTTCATACTGTTTCTTTTCTTCAAGAATATTAAATTCATTTAAAGTCATAACAGAATTTTAATCAACAAATAAAAGATAGTTTTTTATCTTTCGACTATGAAATACTTATTTATATTATTAGTGGGGCTGATTACAACTACAGCATTTGCACAAACAGAAATAAAAGTTGATGAAGCAAAAACTCATGTGGGAGAAACTGTAAAAATTTGCACTAAAATATTTGGTGGAAAATACTTGGAGAACTCCAAAGGAACCCCAACCTTTTTAAATGCCGGAGGAAGTTATCCAAATGCTCCGCTAACTCTTGTTATATGGGCAGATGCCAGGAAAGAATTTAAAAATAAACCGGAAGAATATTACGCTGGTAAATCTGTTTGTGTTACAGGCAAGATTGAACTGTTCAAAGACAAGCCGCAGATTGTAATAAATAAAGAAGAGCAAATACGAGAAACCATCAATGATAAGTTGATAATAAATGAACCAAGGTAATTATGACCATTGAGCATTTTAATACGCTTGATGAAATGGAACAGCATGAAGCAGTTTGGTCAGGCGTATGTATTGGGTATAGGGAAGAAGAAGAATACAAAATTGTTATTTATAAGATTTCTGACTTCTATGCAGAATTATATTACCATGAAGGACATAACGTATTAAAGAAACTGAAGGCTATACCAACTCTCACAGAAGAATCTATTCCTAATATTAATCCGTCAACTCTATATGAGTAGTCAATTGAATATTTGTTCCATTCAGGAATACAGAATAAAAAATTCTCAAAGATTCTCAATATTGATTTGAGATAAATATGGTTCCAATAACTTTGTTGTTTTGAATGTTTTTAATTCAACAAAGACATTTCCCTCCGCTATGTATTTTATTTCGATGTAAAAATCATTTATCTGATACAGCATAAATTTAAAATCACCTTCAAAATGGTGCGCCACAATTTGCCCATATTCTCCTAAGGCTTCTATTTTTTCCAAACTTTCAAGAGAGTTGAATTCATAAAGGGTTATATCTTCTAACATGCTTATACAAAAATTATTTTTTCAATTTTTTATCTAAGGTTACCATTAGCCGCGTCAACCAAAAACATTATTACTAAAATTATAACCATTAATATAAAATACCATTTTATACCAGATACAATATTTCTTTTATTCTTGGCTTTTTTTTCTGTTTTTAATTGTAGTTCGGCTAAATAATTCTCCTTTTGTGCCGGAGTTAAACCTTCTATAAAGCGTTGTTCTGCTTCAGCATATCTTTGCCTTTCTTTATCCCTTGCAACTAAATAAAAAAATGTAAATAATCCGCCTGCAATACCTAGTGCAGGACCAAAACCTTTTTCAATAGGTGTTAATTCGTTTGTTTCGTTATCTTCTTTCATAATACAAATTCACATAATTTATTCTTCTTTCCTTTTTCTCGT
>JADGPX010000225.1 GCA_017882215.1 Chitinophagaceae bacterium
TAAAAAGTTTCAAAGCCTGCCTGGCGGCAGACAGGGTTTAAGATTTTTAAGAGGTTTAAGTTTATCATGTAACTTTTTAAACCCTATTAAACCTTTTAAACTTCTTCAACAATTCGAAAGATGATAAATTATAAAACCGCGGAAGAAGTTGAATTGATCAGGCAGAGCTGTTTGCTGGTAGGTGATACAATTGCAGAAGTGGCAAAGCTTATAAAACCTGGTGCTACAACATTACAACTTGATACTGCATCAGAAAAATTTATAAGAGATAACGGCGCTGTTCCGTCTTTTAAAAATTACAGGGGATTTCCTTATGCCTCATGTATCTCTGTTAATGATGCAGTGGTACACGGCTTTCCTACAAATAATATTTTAAAAGAAGGTGATGTTATTTCAGTTGATATTGGTGTTTTTAAAAATGGCTATCATGGTGACAGCGCTTATACATTTGCAATAGGTAACGTGAATGATGATGTAAAACAATTAATGAGGGTTACCAAAGAATCTTTATACAAAGGAATTGAAAAAGCAATTGCAGGCAATAGGGTAGGAGATATTGCTTTTGCTGTTCAGGAACATACAGAGCGCAAACATGGATATGGTGTGGTAAGAGAATTGGTGGGACATGGTCTGGGTAAAGATCTGCATGAAGATCCGCAGGTGCCTAATTATGGTAAGAGAGGTTCCGGTACTAAATTGAAAGAAGGTGTAGTAATTGCTATCGAGCCAATGATAAACATGGGTAAAAAAGATGTGGTGAATGATACTGATGGCTGGACAGTGAGAACAAAAGATGGAAAACCTTCAGCTCATTATGAACATACTGTTTGTGTAAAAAAAGATAAAGCCGATATTTTATCTTCCTTCACTTCCATTGAAGCTGCAGAAAAAGCAAATGAGAATTTGTGCAGTGATTATTATTAAGCTAATCTTTTCTCTCTGCCAGCCAGGCTGCTAATTCCAGTTTAAGCGCTTCGCCCATTTTTTTCCGGCTTGCAGCATCTAAAAGTAATTCCCTGCTCACTGCATTATCTCCTATCTCCAAAAGAACACGGTAAGGCGCTGTATTAATATTCTCATCAAGACTGTAAAACCCAAGCTTGCCGGTAGTTTGGCAACGATAATTATTTCTGCCTGTTGTGCTGTCAAGCAATACACCACGATTCTCCAGGTTTGTTACAGAAGAGATGGCTCTAATTAATCTCGCTGCCAGTTCACGGTTCTCTGATTCATATTTATCGCCATAATGAATATATCCCCACACAGCATTTCGTTTTGTTCCGCCATTATTATGCACTGCAATAAATACCTCCGGGTGACGCTTGTTTGCCTGCTGCAATTCATAAGCATAGCCTGAAATTTTTCCATCAACAATGGCAGTTGTATGTGCTATCACTGTATTGCTGCCTGAATCAGCATGATGCAGGTTCTCTTTACCTAAACTCCAGACCTTGTATTCTTTTAATCGAGGTTTTGTTTCAATTGCAGCATCAACAATTGCACCGCATACCGCTGCTTCGCTGAAGTCTTTGCCCGTATCAGTTTGATGCGATGGCTGCCAGACTATAACATGTTTTTTCTTTTTGCATAACCATGTTTAAACGATTGGGTTGTAATAAAAGTTAGTGCAAGAATTAAAAATGCAGATTTTTTCATGATGATTAAAATGTTTGTTATTTAATTTTCATCTTTTCAAGATTATTAATCCCGATAAATGCTGTAAAAATTTGTAATTTAATTAATTACTTTTATAGAGTAAATAGAGTATTATGACAGCAACATTAATCAGAAAAAAACTAACCAATTATATTAAAGTAGCTGACGAAGAAAAGATCAAAGCTATTTATACAATGGTTTCCGATGAAATTAATACAGAAGAAAATGATTGGAATGAAACTTTTGTTAAGGAATTAGATAAAAGAAGCAAGAGTTTTATAAATGGCACTGCTAAAACTTACACCTGGGAAGAAACTAAGCAGGCTGCTCTTAAAAAAGTGCAATCAAAAAGAAAATAATGGCTTACCGGTATAGAATACATGAGCTTGCTCATGAAGAATATATCAGCGCTTATGAATGGTACCAACTAAAGCAAAGCGGCTTAGAAACAAGATTTATGAATTGCGTTGAAAAACGCCTGCAACAGATAAGTGAACATCCTGAATACTTTAGCAAAAGGCAAGGTAATTACCGAATAGCCAAAGTCGAGAATTTTCCTTACTATATAGTTTATGAATTTTTTAAAAGAAAACTTCTAATACATATAGCTGCTATTTATCACGGCAGAAGACATCCTAAACGAAAGTTCAGAAAAATAAAATAGCTGTTTTTATAAAGCTGGATTTTTGAAAATTATTATTCCTTTCATCTTTTAATCCTCATGAATAAAAAAAAACTTGTAGTTATTGGTGGCGGTGCAGCCGGTTTTTTTTGTGCAATAAATGCAGCAGCTTTTAATCATGATCTGGAGATAATAATTATTGAGAAGACCACGAAACTGCTAAGCAAAGTAAAAGTAAGTGGTGGCGGCAGATGCAATGTTACCCACTCCTGTTTCAGCATTGCGGAAATGATAAAGAGCTATCCACGTGGTGAGCATTTTTTAAAGAAAGCATTTCATCAATTTTTTACAACTGATACAATTAATTGGTTTGGGAAAAGGGGTGTACAATTAAAAACAGAAGCTGACGGCAGGATGTTTCCTGTAACCAATTCTTCTCAAACCATTATTGATTGCCTGATGAAGGAAGTGAATAAATGCGGCATCCAGATTTTTATGAGCAGGGAAGTAAAGAAGATGTCAATGGTCAATTGTCAATGGTCAATAGAATTTGCAAATGATGAAATTATTGATGCGGATTTTGTTTGTGTTGCCAGTGGTGGTTATTCCAAATCTGCTCAATTTACCTGGCTGAAAAATTTAGGACATAGCATTGAAGAACCTGTACCTTCTCTATTTACTTTTAATATTCCAAATAATCCGATAAAAAACCTGATGGGTATCTCTATTGAAAAAGCAATTGTAAAAATTGGTGGAACAAAATTTTCTCAACAGGGACCTTTACTGATAACACATTGGGGATTGAGCGGCCCTGCTGTTTTAAAATTATCTGCATTTGCAGCAAGAGAATTACATAAGACAAATTATGATTTTACAATTGCTGTTAACTGGCTACCCGGATACAATGAACAAACATTAAGAGAAAAATTTTTGCAAATAAGAAATGATCTGGCTGCTAAAAAGATCGTAAACCGGAATCCCTTCTTTCTTCCGCAACGCTTATGGGAATATTTATTACAACAGTCTGCAATAAATGAAAATGTACGCTGGGCTGATCTTCCTGCGAAGCAGCAAAATATTTTAATTAAAATTTTATGCATGCAGGAGTTTCATGTAAAAGGCAAAACCACTTTTAAAGAAGAGTTTGTAACATCCGGAGGAATTAAATTAAATGAGATTGATACCAACACTATGCAAAGTAAAATTGTCCCCAACTTATTTTTTGCAGGAGAAGTAATGGATGTGGATGGTATTACAGGCGGCTTTAACTTTCAGCATGCATGGACAAGCGGATGGATAGCAGGTAAAGCAATTGGAGAAAAAGAAAAATGAAATTTAAAATTTGGTAACAAATATGTTACCTTTATTATAAGGTAATTTCTTAACAAGAAATAAGAAATGAAAAGTTCCGAATTAATCAGAAAGTTTCAAAAGGGTGGATGGATAGAGATCAGGCAGTCGGGTAGCCATAAAATTTTCAAACATCCTGTAAACGAATTTACAATTTCAGTTCCCGCACATGGTTCTAAAGAAGTACCAACAGGGCTGGCAAAAAAATTACTAAAACAGGCAGGTTTAAAATAAAACGCTGCCTTTATAAATAAAACTTTAAAAAACTAAACATTCATTTATGTCCGCTCAATCAAACACACATCGTAAAACTAAAATCGAAGTAATTCTTGAAAAAAAAGACGGAATTCTATGGGGTATAGTAGAAGGTAAAGGGAATTTTATTCCTACGCCTTATGGTAAAACAAAAGATGAGGTTATCGCTAACTTAAAAGACCTGGTAACCGATTATCAAAAACATGAAGGGAAGAAAGATCCTTTCTGGAGTAAAGTAAAAGTGAATGATATGGAAATAGCTGTTTCCTATGACCTGCAGGCCTTCTTTAAAGAATTTAATGAATTAAAAATATCCTCTATTGCGGCAAGAGCCGAATTAAATCCAAGCCTCGTGAGGCAATATGCTACCGGCAATAAATTTCCATCAGATGACCAGGTAAAAAAAATACAAACCGCAGTTAAAGACCTTGCTAAAAAATTAAATGGTGCTGTTATTTATGCTCAATAGGAAGTAATGGATGTGGATGGTATTACAGGCGGCTTTAATTTTCAACATGCATGAACGAGCGAATGGATAGCAGGTAAGGCGATTGGAGATGTAAAATGAAATTGCTAATGATACCCTAGGATTTATATTCTATGTTCTTTTAAATAAGCTGTACATTTAATCAGCAAATATTATGTACAAACAAATAACACTAACCAATTTAATTCCTATTTTTTTAATTGGTTTTATTTTGGCTTCTATTCCCACATTATTTTTCTTCTATTTTGCCTTTCTAATTCTTTTGACTAAAATATTTATTATCATTTGTATAATAGATTTTATTCGGAAAACTTCGATAAGAAAAAAGACAGGTTTGATTTTAGGCTTTATGTTTATTGCAGGAATTATTTCAGTAATTACTATGTTTGTTTTGCATTCGTTTAATAGGTAAAATAAGTTCTAAATATTAATACATAAAAAAAATCCCACTGCTTTCGCAATGGGATTGTATAAATCTTTAAGAAGAAAAATTATTCTCCTTTACCTTCAGGAGCGTCTGTGTTCTCAGCTTTAAACACACTTG
>JADGPX010000034.1 GCA_017882215.1 Chitinophagaceae bacterium
CAACCTGTTTACGATGGATCAACATTGTGATGAACATCAATGGCATAAATATTAATGTAAACGGTGGTATGCCCAGCATGGAAATCCATTTGCCGCCAAAATACTTACGCATGGGCCTCCTGAGCCTTTCTGCAATCATGTACATACTTGGTACCATTATCAGCGTCATGAAAAATGCGAATGCCAGCCCGAAAATAATTGTCCATGAAAGTGGCTTCCAGAAACGAACGCTGTCACCTCCGAAGAAAATATGGGGGTTCAGATCTGCAAACATGGTTATGAAATTAATATTGAATCCAATGGCTAGTGGCATCAATGCAAGTATTGCTGCAAGTGCGGTGAGCATTACAGGAATAATTCTTATTTTACCGGCCTGTATTACTGCATCCCTTGTCTTCATGCCCCGGCTTCTTAATTCATCAGCAAATTCAATTACAAGAATCCCGTTTTTAACCACGATGCCCGCCAGACCTAGAATACCGATACCTGTCATTACGATTGATACTTGCATGCCCGTTATGGAAAATCCTAATAATACACCTATGATACTGAAAACAATTTCAGTAAGGATGATCACAGACTTGCTGACAGAATTAAACTGTAGTACAAGAATGAACAAGATAAGCATGAGCGCAATCAGCAAAGCTTTCCCCAAAAATGATGCGGCCTCTGCCTGTTGCGCTCCCTCACCTGTTTGAGATATGGTAACCCCGGAAGCAGCTTTATTGAAATCATCTATCGCTGTTTTAATTCTTGCATTTACTTCAGTAGGTGTATAACCGGATAGCACATTGGAAAATAAAGTGATAACACGCTTTACATTTTTTCGTTTAATGCTTCCGTAAGTACTGGTGTAATCCACATCTACGAGAGAACTGATGGGTATTTGTTTTACTGCACCACCGGCGGTCTGGTCCCTGAACACTATTTTCATGTTCAGCAATTCTGAAAGACTTTTGCGTTGCATTTCAAGATTGCGTAACTGGATTTTATATTCATCTTCACCATCTTTTATTTTGGATACTTCCCTGCCAAATAAAGCAGTACGAATTTGCTGGCCTATCTGCGAAGTAGAAACACCTTCTATCTGTGCACGCTCACGGTTAACCGTAAGTGTAATTTCAGGATTGGTTAAATCAACATCCAGTTTTAATTCTTCAACGCCAGGTATCTGCAGGTTGTCTAAATAATTTTTTAATGCTTTAGCAGTGGTAGTCAGGTGTTCAAAATCTTCACTGGCTACTTCAATATTTATTGGTGGCTCTGTTGGGGGGCCGCTGGCTCCCTGTGCTACAGAAATTTCGGCGCCCGGAATTCCCTTTGCAACATTTCTTATAGAATCCAGGTAAGGTGCAGTTGATACACCATGACGCTTTTCATATTCCACAAATGAAACCTGCACCCTTCCAAGATTGGGCCTGGTACTGCGGTCCCCGCTGCTTGGGTCAGATGCTCCTACTGCAACATTTGAGATGATGCTTTCTACGACAGGATTTGATTTTCCTTCCGGCCCGTCAAGAAAACGTGTTACTCTTTTTTCCAGTTCATTGGTAATGGAATCAGTATAGTCAACACTGGTGCCTACCGGCATTTTTAAATAAACATAAATGAAATTGGGATCGCCTTTGGGAAAGAAAACCACAGGAACTTTTCTTACTGCAAAAAATGCAAATGAAAAAATAAGTAATCCGAAAGTTCCCAACAGAAGCCATACAGGTTTCCAGCCGGTAAGAGCCCACTTTAATAATGCTTCGTAACGATGCATAATTGCAGGCAATACTTTATTTTGAAATTTATGAATCAGTCCGTCAAATACATACCTGTTGAGCACAACCAACAGAGAAAAAAAGATGAGCAGGTTGCCTAAAAATGTAACATGGAATAAATCAAAAAGAATACCTACACCCAATGGAATCCAAAATGCCGGGCTTTTAAAAACAGTTGATTTTTTTTGTATACCTTGTTCATCAGGATGGTTCATAAAATCAACAGCAAACACGGGGTTCATAATAAAAGCAACTACCAAAGAAGCTGTTAATGTAAAAATGAGCATGGTGGGCAGGTAGATCATAAACTTGCCAATAATGCCCGGCCAGAAGAGGAGGGGGAAAAATGGCGCAAGTGTAGTGAGTGTGCCTGCAAAAACGGGAATAAATACTTCACCGGCAGCCATCTTTGCAGACTTTACCTGGGAAAGCCGTCCTTTATTTTCAATGAATATGCGATGTGTATTTTCGATAACAACAATGGCGTCATCTACAATAATTCCCAGCCCGAAAAGTAATGCGTAAAGTACGATGAAGTTTAAAGTAACATGAGATCCGGTGAAAATATCTGCAGCAGGCAAAAACAAAAATGCAACAAACATGGATAGCGGTACGGAGAGCGCAACAAAGAATGCATTGGTAACACCCATGAAGAACATAAGAATCAACAATACAAGTACGAAACCAATAACAATAGAATTTACCAAATCTTTAAACGATGAGCGTGTAGCACGGCTTTGATCGCCGGTGATGACTACATTAAGATTTGAAGGCAATATGTTACCCTTCATTTCTTCCACGCTTTTCTTTACATCGTCGGAAGTTTCAATTAAATTTTCTCCGGCACGTTTGATAATATTAAGCGTTACCACATTTTTTCCATTGAGCCTTGCATAGCTTTCACTGTTTTTTACAGTATCTTTTATATTAGCGATATCTTTTAAATAAATAGATGCACCACCTGTGTTACGAATAATAATTTTTTCAATATCATAAGCATTTTTAAACTGTCCTTTTACCTGCAGTGTCCTTTTCATATTTCCTACATCCAGTAAGCCTCCGGATATATCCGCATTTTCTCTTTGCACAGCATTGGCAATATCATCGAATGTAACATTGGCGCTTTGCATTTTGTAATTATCTACATTAATCTGGAATTCTCTTTCAGGCGCACCCACAATATCCACCCGTGTAATCTGTGGTAGTTCTTCGAGTTTATCTTTTGCATCATCAGCAAATTTTTTGAGGCTTACCATGTTATAATCGCCACTGAGATTTACAAACATGATGGGTTGCTCGCTAAAGCTTACTTCCTGCACATTGGGTTCTGCAGTAAGATCTGTTGGCAAATCTTTTTTTGCTTTATCAACTGCATCCTTTGTTTTTTGAAGGGCAACTTCTGTTTTTACATCTGTATTAAATTCAACAATTATAGCTGAAAAATCCTGCAGTGAGGTGCTTGTTATCTTGTTTATTTTAGCACCTGTTATTCCTTTCAATTGCTTTTCAATAGGGCGTGTAACAAGGTTTTCAATATCCTTTGGTGAATTTCCAACATACATTGTTTGCACATAAATGGTAGGAATTACTATATCAGGAAATTGTTCTTTAGGCAAAGTTAAAAACTGGTAAATGCCAATCAATGAAACAAAAAGAATCATCAGGTAAATAGAAGTTTTATTACTGATGGCCCAGCTTGTGGGCTTAAATTCTTTAAATTTTTCTTTTAAATTCATAATTTTTTATGTCTTTTTTCAAAAGCAGTTTTTTATTTACCTGTTGTGGTTATCAATTGCCCATCGTACAGCGATTGATACCCTTCGGTTATCAACTGATCTCCATCCTGAAGTCCCTGTTTTATTTCAATTTCATCGCCGGACAATTCACCGGTTATAACTTTGTGTTTACGTGCAACAAGCTTATCACCTTCTTTTGCGGCAACCAGTACAAATTTTCCCTGTTCATCGGTTTGTAAAGTATTTACATTAATAGCAACTGTACTGGGCACGGAATAATCAAGAATTTTTACCAATGCAATTTGATTGGGCCGTAAATTAAATCCTGCAGGTACTTTTGTTTCCGCGGTAAAACCGCGATTAGTGGTTCCTATTGCCTGGCTTATAAATGAAATGGTAGTGTTGAAAGTTTTATTTACATCAGGAATCTGAACTATTACCGATGTTCCTTTGGTTACTTTGTCGGCATAATTTTCAGGAACGGTTACGGTGATTTTTAAATCAGATTTGTTGACAATTTTTATGTAACCACCTTGTAAAGGGTTGCCATTAAATGTTTCACCTATATGTGCAGTTACTTCGTCCACAGTGCCGTTTACATCACTGTACACATTACTAAGGTTTGCCTGCTGTTGCGCCATATTTACATTGGCTTGTATAGATCTTAATTGTCCTTCCAAAGATTCTACATTTGTTTTAGCCTGCAGTAATTGTACCTCAGTTCCTATATGCTGATCCCAAAGATTTTTTTGACGGGAATATACTGACTTAGCCAGGTCAAGCTGTGCCTTCACACTACTCATTTGTTGACGTATAGCAATCACGTTTTGCAAAGCCACTGAATTATCAAGTTTTAAAACTAGCTGGCCTTTTCTCACGGCATCACCTTGTTTTACATAGATGGCTTTTATTTGTCCGGGTTGGCCACTTGGTGTTATATAAGAAATGTTTTGTGCATCTACTTTTCCCTGGAGATCCAGGTAGTGCTTAAAATTTTCTTTTGTAATGGGTGTTAATGAAACCAATTTCGCTTTTTGTTCAATAGCAGCGCCTGTATCAATTTTCGAAATATCTTTTTCCAATGCGATTATTTTTTCATCAAGCTTTTCTTTTTCTGTTTTCAGTTTTTGAAGCTCTACTTTTTTATCGCCCAATGCACCATTTTTTTCTTTCTTTCCTATATTTCCACAGGAAGAAGCAATGGCCATAAACAGTATGATCAAACCGGTATTAATTATTTTTTTCATTGTTGTAAGATTATTTGGTGCTTGTTTTTTTTGATTTTAATTATAGTTTTCCTGCGGCTTTTAAGTAATCAATTTTTGCAGTTATGGCATCGTACAATGAGCTGTAATAATTATTCTGAGCCACTTTTAATTCTGTTTGCGCATTGTATATTTCCTGGTTGCTGCCAAGTCCCTGTTCATATTTTAATTTGGTAGTTCTGTACACCTGTTCTGCCAATTGAATATTTTGTTTCTGACTTTCCATTGTAACCAGCGCACTCTTCATTTTTAATCTCGCCTGTTCTACATCATTATCAATGGATAGTTTTAACTGCTCAATATTGTTTTGTGTTTTTTGAAGTCCAAGCTTTGCTTTACTTATTCTTGCATTTCTTGCACCGCCATCAAATATGGGGACATTAACAGTAAGGCCTACAATCGAGGTTGTGAACCAATCTCCGTTACCTTTTAAAAAGTCAAACGTTTGGCGTTGAGCATTTTTGTTATAGTTTACAAAACCTGATACTATGGGAAGCTTGCTGACCTTATATCTCCTGATATTAAATTCATCCAATTTTGCATTAAGAGTTAATAATTGAAATTCTTTTCTGTCACTATAATTATAACTTTCATCCAGGATATTTGATTTTAATTCTTCTTCCGTTAAACTATCAGTTAAAATCAGTTCGTCTTTTTGCGGCATACTCATTAAAAACTTTAATGCTTCCTTTCCAGCTTCTAATTGATTTTGTGCTTTTAATTTTTCTGTATTTAGATTGTTTAGCTGAACTTCTACTTTATCAACGTCAAGCTTTTCTGCAAATCCGTTTTTATATATCTCCCTTGTATCATGTAATAATTTTTCAGAGCGACTAATATTGGCATCGATGCTTTCAATTTGTTTATAACCAACTACCAATTGATAATATATTTTATAAACATTTGCTTTTATCATTTCCTGTGTAACTTCTGCAGTTTTAGTAGAGAATTCAATCGCTGTTTTTTTTGCCTGCAGGCCAACGAATACCTGTCCATCAAAAAGTATTTGCTGCAGATTGCCGCCCAACGTTGCATTGTATTTCGTTCCAAATTTTATCGGGGCATACGTTCCGGCCGGCCCTCCAAAAAACTCAGCAGGAATAAGGCTTGTAGGGATAGACAGATAATCATTGATCGAAACAGTACCATTTATTTGTGGAAATGCACTTGCAGTGATTTCTTTATTTGTCTGTCTTTGAATTTCTATATCGATCAACGCATTTTTTACCTGGGCAGAATTCTTTAAAGAATAATCAACTGCCTGCTTTGCTGTAAAAGCATTTGTCTGTTGTGCAAAACTTTGAGAGTATGCAAAAAATGAAAGTGGGAATAGTAAAAATTTAATTGCCGGATTTGTTTTCATCTTATTAGGCTTTTTTCTTTGCTGCTGATATTTTAAAATGAGTTTGTGGCCTTTTATGTTTGAAACCCCGAACAGGAAATGTTCTATTAAATGCTGCCTAAGATCAACAGGGTTAAATTTATTTTTGGGAAATATCTCCTGGTTAAAAGGAAGCATCATTGTTTCAAGTCTTAATTTGGCAATTACATCTGTGTTTATGTCAGCACGATATAATTCTTCTTTTTGACCTCTTTCAATATTTTCTTTTATAACCTGGAAAAGAAATTTGTTTTTGTGCTGAAGAAATTTCT
Source organism: Chitinophagaceae bacterium (assembly GCA_017882215.1). GTDB lineage: Bacteria > Bacteroidota > Bacteroidia > Chitinophagales > Chitinophagaceae > Ginsengibacter. Next base: position 6,421 of record JADGPX010000034.1, read on the forward strand.
GGAAGGTTGCAGGATGATTTCTTTCCATATCATATAAAATAACGGGGTTCATATCCTGGAATATTTGCTGAACCATTTCCATTGCAAGAAATACCTCATGTATAGCATCTGTGGCTTTTGCCCGATCTTTATTACAGCAGCTTTTATTATGAGTAAGCAGGTCACCAACAACCTCATCAACCAATTCATCTTTATCTGCAAATGACTGGTAAATGGTTTTTTTAGAAACCCCGAGACGGGTTGCTATTTCATCCATAGTAACAGACTTTATTCCATAACTTCTGAACAGTTCGTCAGCTTTTTGTTTTATGCGATCTTTCATTTCCATAACAGGGCGCAAAACTATGGAAACTTTTTATGTTACCAAAGTTTCCGAAAAAATTTATTTTGCAGAATGGAATAAAATCCTGCTGAAATTGCAGTAAGAGCTATCTTTAGGGAATAAAATATTTATTATGCCCCCATCCCCCAGATACCAAAAATTTATACAATATTTTTTGCAGGGCTTATTGATATTAGGGCCTGCAACTATTACTGTTTATGCTATTTATGTTGTGTTTGATAAGATTGATAGTATCCTTCGTCCCCTAATAAATATTCCGGGTATCGGGTTTATAATAATTATTGGTTTTATATTGCTGGTAGGTTACCTAAGCTCATTTTTTATGATGAACAGGATTTTATCTGTAATAGATAAACTATTGGATAAAACACCGGGTATAAAACTTTTCTATTCTTTTATAAAAGATTTTTTTGAAGCATTTGCAGGCAGCAAAAAAAAATTTACCAAAGGTGTGCTGGCTAATGTAGAAGACAATAATGTATGGCGGGTAGGCTTTATTACACAGGAAGATATGGGAAGATTTGATCTGGTAGGTTTTGTTGCAGTATATATCCCAATGGCTTATTCTGTTGCCGGTAATGTATATATTATTTCGAAAGACAGGATAAAACCTATTACAAATATCAGTTCAACACAAACAATGAAATTTGCTGTTAGCGGCGGGGTTACTGATGTAGTAGGAGATTTTCTTAGTCCGGTTACCGAACCTTTAGTTCCAATTGATTAAGGTAATATAAACCGTAAGAATTGAAAAAGGTATTACTTATATCAGTATTGCTCATGATGAATTTCACAAGCTATTGTTGGGGATTTTTTGCTCATAAAAAGATAAATTATTATGCTGTTTTTTTATTGCCACCGCAAATGCTGGTATTATATAAGCCCAATATTGATTTTATAACTACGCATGCGGTTGATCCTGACATGAGAAGAAATGTAGTTGCCGAAGAAGCTCCAAGACATTACATAGATATTGATAATTATGGCACATATCCTTATGCGGAGTTGCCAAGAAAATGGAGTGATGCCGTTGCAAAATACGGGGAAGATACTTTGTTGGCAAACGGAATTGTTCCATGGCATGTGCAAACAATGCTGAATAGATTAACGGAAGCTTTTAAGGCGAAGAATTTTTTACAGATAATGAAGAACAGCGCTGACATTGGACATTATATTGCTGATACTCATGTACCATTACATACAAGCAGTAATCATAATGGTCAGCTAACAGATCAAAAAGGCATTCATGGTTTTTGGGAAAGCCGTGTGCCTGAATTATTAGCCGATAAAGAATTTGATTTTTTTATAGGCAAAGCACAGTACATAAAAAACCCCGGAGAATACATCTGGGCAAGAGTATTAGAAAGCGGTAAGGCTGCAGACTCTGTTTTATTATTTGAAAAAGAATTGACAAAACAATTTCCTCCTGATAAAAAATATGCTTTTGAAACAAGAAATAATATAGTGGTAAAACAATATTCTTCAGCGTTTACAATTGCTTATAATAAAAAAGTAGATGGAATGGTAGAGCGCAAAATGCGGCTGGCAATTTTTTCAGTTGCATCTTTTTGGTACACTGCATGGGTTAATGCAGGCCAGCCTGACCTAACAGATCTGGCCAAACAAAAATTTTCAGAAGCTGATGTGAAAGAATTTGAAAAGCTCAATGAAACCTGGAAAAATGGTAAGGTGAAAGCAAGAGAACATGAAGAAACCCCTAAACCCTAAATCCCTAAACGGACTAATTTACCATACATTTGCACTCAAAATTTTAAAAAAATGAAATCTTATAGTTCCCCCTTTAGGGGGACAGGGGGTATGATCCACAATTTTAACGCAGGCCCGTCAATATTACCTAAGCAAGTTTTTGAAGAAGCTTCACAGGCGGTTTTAAATTATAATGATACAGGATTATCCATTTTAGAAATTGGTCATCGTACTCCCATCTTTCAGAATATTATGGATGAAGCAAGAGCTTTGGTAAAAGAGCTGATGCAGTTAGATAATGACCGCGAAGTGCTCTTTTTACATGGAGGTGCATCCACGCAATTTATGCAGGTACCGATGAATTTGCTGAACGAAAAAGAAACGGCGGCTTTTTCTGATACGGGCATCTGGGCTGCCAAGGCTATTAAAGAAGCAAAGCTTTTTGGGAATGTGGATATTGTTTGCAGTTCAAAAGAATCAGGTTACACTTTCATTCCTAAAGATTTTGCTGTTCCCAACGATGCGAAATATTTTCACATTACCACCAACAATACAGTATATGGAACGCAATGGCAGAACATACCTAAAGTAAGCATACCAATGGTTGCAGATATGAGCAGCGATATTTTAAGCAGGCAAATAAATTTTAATTTATTCGATCTTATTTATGCAGGTGCTCAAAAAAATATTGGCGCAGCAGGTGTGAACCTTGTTGTTGTAAATAAAAATATCTTAGGAAAAGTAAAGCGTACTATCCCAACCATTATGGATTACCGTAATCATATAAAAGAAGGCAGTATGCTTAATACACCGCCTGTTTTTGCGGTATATGTTTCTATGCTTACCCTTCGCTGGTTAAAAAATATGGGTGGTGTGGATGCAATAGAAAAATTAAATAATGAAAAAGCCGCAGTGCTTTATAATGAGATAGATAACAATCCATTATTTACAGGTACCGTTGCAAAAGAAGATCGCAGCAAAATGAATGTATGCTTTGTAATTAATGATAAGGATATTGAAGAACAATTTTTAGAGTTTACAAAAAAGCAAAATATTGTTGGTATAAAAGGACATAGAGCTGCAGGGGGTTTCAGGGCATCTTTATACAATGCTTTACCATTAACGGGTGTGCAGGTTTTGGTTGATGTAATGAAAGAGTTTGCCAATAAATTCAGTTAGTTCTCACTTCACAATTCCTTTGATTTACTTAGTTATATTTGCAGCCCTATAATTACATGGTTACAATTACTCCCTTTAAAGCATTAAGACCCGAAGCACAGCATGCAAAGCTGGTTGCATCAAAACCTTATGATGTGCTTAGCAGCAAAGAAGCAAAGATTGAAGCGCAGGGAAATCCTTATTCTTTTTTACACATCACCAAAAGTGAAATTGATCTTCCTGAAAATACAGATCCCTATTCACAAAAAGTATATGATAAGGCAAAAGAAAATCTTGATGCATTTATCAGCAGAAATGTTCTGTTCAAAGAAAATAAACCGTGCTATTATATTTACCAGTTGGTAATGCCCGACAGGCTAAACACAGGTAACGATCATATTCAAACAGGGCTGGTATGCTGTAGTTCACTTGATGATTATGAAAATGATCTTATAAAAAAACATGAGTTTACCCGTCCTGAAAAAGAACAGGATCGCATCAATCATATAAAAACAACAGGCGCACAAACAGGTAATGTTTTTTTGGCGTATAAAAACGTAAAAGAAATAGATGAGATAGTTGATAAATGGAAAAAAGAGCGAAGCGCTGTATACATTTTTATTTCTGATGATATTATACAACATGTAATATGGATAATTAATGATGAGGAAACCATTGCAAAAATTTCTTCATTATTTAAAGAGAAAGTTCCTTGCACTTACATAGCTGATGGTCACCACAGGGCAGCTTCAGCAGCTAAGGCAAAGGCTTTCTTTGGAGTGAATGCCTTATCTGCAAATTATTTTTTAACCACGCTCTTTCCCTCCAATCAATTAAAGATCATGGAGTATAACCGTGTAGTTAAAGACCTGAACGGATTAACAGAAAAAGATTTTTTACAAAAGACAGAAGAAAAATTTTCTATAGAAAAAACAGATACAGCTTTTGTACCCAAAGAGCCGCATTCGTTCGGGATGTATTTAAATCATAATTGGTATAAGCTCTCTATAAAAGAAAATACTTTCAGCAATGATCCGATAGGAGTGCTGGACATAACTATTCTTCAAAATAATTTATTGCAACCCATACTTGGCATTGGTGACCAGCGAACAGATAAAAGAATAGATTTTATCGGCGGCATCCGCGGATTATCTGAATTGGAAAATAAAGTTAACAGCGGTGACATGGCAGTGGCTTTCAGCCTGTATCCTGTAAGCGTGCAGCAATTATTTGATATAGCCGACAGCGGTAATGTTATGCCTCCCAAAAGCACATGGTTTGAGCCTAAACTGAGAGATGGATTATTAACACATCTGATAGTTTGATGCCATTTTATTTTTACTAAATTTGTGAGAGAGACACTTAGGGTGTCTCTTTTATCTTTATTACAATGAAAAAACTGTTTTTATTTTTTGCACTTCTATCAGGCTTTACAGGCATTGCACAACCACAGGATTCAAAAGAATTACAGGAAAATGCGAAGGCGTATATGCGTCAGGGAGATTACGATAATGCCGCTCTGTTATTAATTAAAGCTTTGGAACAGTCTCCTTCCGACCTGAGTATTGCTAAAGACCTTGCGCTTAATTATTATTTTCAAAAAGAAAATACAAAAGCATTAGAAACTATTAAGCCTTTGCTTGACAGATCGGATGTGGATGACCAGAGTTTTCAAATTGCAGGAAATATTTATAAAGCGCTTGATCAACCAAAGGAAGCCGAGGCAATGTATAAAAAAGCAATAAAGAAATTTCCTAAAAGCGGCGCATTATATAATGAATACGGTGAGCTTTTATCATCATTGCAAAATACTTCTGCCATAAATCAATGGGAAAAAGGAATTGAAATGGACCCCGGTTATTCAGGCAATTATTATAACGCAGCCAAATATTATTATTTTACTACTGATAAGATATGGAGTATCATCTATGCTGAAATATTTATCAATATCGAGTCCTTATCAGCCCGGACAACAGAAGTAAAAAGTGTTTTACTCGACAGCTATAAAAAATTATTCTCAGGCGATCTTTTAAAAAACCTTGAAGGAAAAAATAATTTTGAACAGGCATTTATACTATCTATGAATAAAGCAAATGCTGTTGCAGAAAATGGAATTAATGCTGAATCACTCACTATGATAAGAACTCGTTTTGTTTTAGATTGGTTTGAAAAGTATGCAACTAAATTTCCCTTTAGGCTTTTTGAATATCACCAGCAATTATTAAGAGAAGGAATATTTCCGGCATATAACCAATGGATATTTGGCGCTACAGAAAATTTAATGGCATATCAAAACTGGACAAATGCTCATGCCACAGAGTATACTGACTTTAGTAATTTTCAAAAGGGAAGAATTTTTAAAGTGCCAACAGGGCAGTATTATCATAAATAATTCTTTGTGATCTAATCCGCCGCTTAATACAAGCGGCTTTTTTGTTTATCCTTTTTTGTTTAATTTGTAGTTTATAAACTCTTCTTACTCTAAATAAATTTTTTATGGACTCAAACCGCGATGAACAATTATGGAGACAGGCTAAGCAAAGAGCACGCTTTCAGCGAAGCCTTGTTTCTTATTTTGTAATAAATGCTTTTTTGTGGATACTGTGGTGGTTTACTGCGGATACTAAAAATTTTCATGGCATTCCATGGCCTGCATGGGTTATGTTAGGCTGGGGGCTAGGGTTGGTATTTCAATATTTTGCAGCCTACGGTGGCAGCAAAGAAAATCTTGTTGATAGAGAATATGAAAAACTAAAAAGAGAAAGAGAGAAAAATTCTTTATAAACTTTAATTGTTTCTGCCCGATAAATTATCCATTCACAAATGAACGAGCCAAAAAGATTATTTGACTGCATCGAATATCAACTGCAAAATTCGCCATTAGAGGATATGCTTGCCGGCAAAGAAAATGGTGTTTGGAGAAAATACAGTACGCAGGAAGTTGCCAATATTGTAAACGATCTTAGTGCAGGCTTACTTAAATCAGGCATTAGTTACAATGACAAGTCGCCGGAGGGAAGAGATAAGATCGGCATCGTTTCTAAAAACAGGCCGGAATGGTTAATGGTTGATATGGCTGTACAACAAATTGGTGCAGTGCTTACACCTATTTATCCCACAATAAATGTAAATGAACTTGAATTTATTTTACAGGATGCAGCGGTAAAAATTATTTTCGTGAATGATGAAGCACTTTATGATAAAGTACAATGTATAAAAAATAAACTTCCGCATTTAAAAGAAATATTTTCTTTTGACAGGATACCCGGTGTAAAACACTGGACAGAGCTCTTAAATAAAGATCAAGATCTTTTGGCGCAGGTAAGATCTATTGCTGATACAATTACCACTGATGATCTTGCAACAATAATTTACACTTCAGGTACCACAGGAAAACCTAAAGGTGTAATGCTGTCTCATAAAAATGTTGTAAGCAATGTGCTGGCAAGCAAGCCTTATTTACCGCCGGGAGAAAATATGAGAGCATTAAGTTTTTTACCATTGAATCATATTTTTGAAAGAGAGGGAAGCTACCTGTATTTGTATTCAGGAACTTCAATTTATTATGCAGAAAATCTTGATACTTTTGGAGATAGCCTTAAAGAGATAAAACCACACATGTTTACTACAGTGCCACGTTTGCTTGAAAAAGTGTATGATAAAATAATGCAAAAAGGGTATGAGCTAAAAGGAATTAAGCGAAAATTATTTTTTTGGGCGCATGATCTTGCAACAAAATTTGAAATAAATAAAAATTTAGGATTGGCTTATAGAATACAATTGTCTTTGGCAAATAAAATCGTTTTTAAAAAATGGAGAGAAGGTTTGGGGAATGAATTGAAAGCAATTATAAGTGGAGGCGCCGCCTGCCAGGTAAGACTTATAAGAATTTTTACAGCTGCGCAGATACCTGTCATGGAAGGTTATGGATTAACCGAAACCTCTCCTGTGATAAGTGTAAACCGCTGGGACGTAAAAGGCAGAATGTTTGGAACTGTGGGACCACTAATAGAAGGAGTACAGGTTAAGATAGCTGATGACGGTGAAATTTTATGCAAAGGTCCAAATGTAATGATGGGTTATTATAAACATCCTGATTTAACAGCAGAAGTGATGGAAGATGGTTGGTTTAAAACCGGTGATATCGGTATGATGATAGATAATAAATTTTTAAAGATCACCGACAGAAAAAAGGAAATGTTTAAAACCAGTGGTGGAAAATATGTAGCGCCTTTACCAATAGAAAGCATGTTGAAAGAATCTATGTATATTGAAAATGCAATGGTAATAGGAGCTGAGCAAAAATATACAGCGGCATTAATTATTCCTTCTTTTTCTAATTTAAAAGAATGGTGTAAAACAAATAATATTGATTTTTCAAGCGATGAAGAAATAATAAAAGATGACAGGGTAATCAATCTTTATAAAGACCTGGTGGAAAGTTTTAATAAATATTTCAATAATGTAGAGCAGATCAAAAAGTTTGAATTACTACCACATTATTGGAGTGTTGAGACCGGTGAAATGACACCAAAGCTTAGTCTCAAGAGAAAAGTGATTATGGAAAAATATCGTGACGCTGTTGAAAGGATCTATGCATGAAAAACCTTCAAGGTTTGATTGTGTTATTAATCCTGAAAAATTTGTTGCTCATCTCTTTCTTCAACGGGTATCTTTCTTATAAAATCATCATAGCCATCATCATCATGATCGCTGTAAACTCCATAAGCATCCATACTGTAGCCTATTAAACCATCGTTGGCTTCTATAAGATAAATTATTGAAGAGTCGGCAGGATCCGATTCCCCTTCAAAGCGATATGTTCTGATAATTTTCAGATCTTCAGGATTATAATATTTTCCGTTGCCTGCAGTAAATCCTTCCGGTGTCATTCTAAATTCTTTGTCATGTTTTTTTACCCTTAATTTTTCCAGTACAGAAGTAACCGTAGTCATTTCTCCCGGCTTTGTTTCAATTGTATCTGGTGTTATATCTGTTTTTGTCTCAGTCATATAAATAATTTTAAAAGCTGATAAATGGTTATAAACCTCTGTGGCAAAATCTGTACCTTTTTTAAAAGGCTATAAATAAAAAAAGTAAATACAGTAAAATACAGTTAAAGGGATTGATATATCTTGATCTTATTGTATAAGGTTTTCCTGTCTATTTTAAGGATTTCGGCTGCTTTGGTTTTATTAAAATTTACATCCTTTAAAACATTCATAATAGTATCATATTCAGCCTTGGCAGCAGCATCTTTTAAATCAAGATCCTTGGGAATTGAGTTTTCTTCTATAGCATTACTGTCAGTTTTATGAGAAGCGGAGTGCGGATGGGTGTATGAATTAATGATCTCCCATGGTAAAACTTTTGAAGTTATTTTTCCTGATGGCGTTAACAGAACAGCTCTTCTGACTACATTTCTAAATTCACGTAAATTGCCCGGCCAGCTGTAGTTTAAAAACATTTCGTGTACATCATCCTGGTAACCTTCAATATTTTTATTGAGTTCTTTATTTGTTTTATCAAGAAAAAAATCTGCGAATAAAGGGATATCAACTTTGCGGTTTCTTAATGGAGGAAGATTTATAGAAAACTCATTAAAGCGATGATAAAGATCTTCTCTGAATTTTCCTTTTCGATAAGCATCCTGCAGGTTTTCGTTAGAGGCAACAATGATACGAACATCAACATCGGTTTCCTTAGTGCCGCCCACTCTTTTAAATTTTCTTTCCTGTATCACTCTTAATAATGCCGCCTGAATTTCGATAGAAAGATTGGTTACCTCATCTAAAAACAAAGTACCTCCATTGGCTAACTCAAAGTGTCCTTCCTTATCACTTATAGCGCCGGTAAAAGCACCCTTTACATGTCCAAATAATTCACTGCCGGCAAGTTCTTTTGAAAGTGTACCGCAATCCATAGCAATAAACGGTTTATCCCTCCTGTTGCTGTATTCATGAATTGTTTTGGCAATAACCTCTTTACCCGTACCGCTTTCGCCATACAAAATAATACTGTAATTAGTAGAGGCAACAATTTCTATTTGCCTATGAAGCTGTGCAGTTTCTCCATCCTGGCCAACTAAAAATTCTTTATTGGCAGAGATTACATAAGACTTTTTATTTTTTGCTGCAGGTGCAGTAACTGAAGGGGTAACATGGTCATCATCAGGTTTAGCCAAAGCTTTTTCAATAACACTTATCACTTCATCAGGAACCAATGGCTTTGTAATGTAATCAAAGGCTCCGAGCTTAATAACATCAACAGCAGTTTTAATATCAGAATAGCCGGTAATAATAATTACAATTGTTTCGGGACTTAGTTCCTTTATCTTAACTAAAACATCTTTACCATTTTTATCACCAAGACGAAAATCGCATAAAACAATATCAAAAAATCCGTTGGCAACTTTTGCTATTCCTTTAGAAGCACTAAGTGCTGCATCAGCATCATATCCCTTTTTACACAGGAATTTGCTGAGTAATGTGCACATATCAAGATCGTCATCAATAATGAGGATTCTTTTGTTCATAAAGGTTGCCGGTTTAGGGATAGCAAAGTTAATCTAAAACTTTGTTTTTTAAAACAGGATTTGCTACTTGTGTTTCTTCCGTTTTGATCCATATTGCATATTCATTAGGGTAAATTTTGCCGCCATGTAGTTTAGCATACACTTTAGTAAATTCTGCTCCCAAATATAATATTATGGAGCTGTAATAAACCCATACCATAATTATCATTATGGAACCTGCTGCGCCATAAACAGAAGCAATATTGCTGGATCCCAAATAATATCCGATGGTTAATTTACCCAAAGTAAAAAACACCGAGGTAATAAGACCGCCAATTAAAACATCTTTCCATTTTATCTTAGCATCCGGCAATACTTTAAACATAAGTGAAAATAAAAATGTAGTAACTATAAAAGTTAATACGTTGTCAGTTAGCTGTACCAATATTACACTGAATTCTGAAAAATAGCGGGCTAAAAAAGTTCCAAAAGCTGATACCAATGCATTTAATAAAAGTGACACCATCATCACAAAACCAATACATAGTATCAATGAAAAAGAAAGCAGCCTGTTGATGATAAGCTTCCACCAGGTTTTTTTCGTTTTAATTTTTAACCCCCAGATTTTATTTAATGAATCCTGCACTTCTCCAAAAATACCGGTAGCGCCAATTAGTAAAACAATAATGCTTATTATAGTGGCAAAAATATTATGCCCGGTGAGATGAATATTTTTTATTGTTTCCTGAATTTGAACAGCAGCATCATTGCCTACCAAACCTTTTATTTGCCCGTATATATGCCCCTGTATTGCCTCTTTGCCAAATAAAACCCCACATATTGATATAATTACTATGAGTACCGGTGCTAAGGAAAAAACTGTATAATAAGCAAGAGAAGCGCTGTATTTTAAAATATTATCCTCAGCAAATTCAGTAAAAACCTGTTTTAGGTAAGTATATATATTTTTTATCTTTTTCTTCATATATACAAATTACATAAATGAGTCCGAACGATATTAATAATCGTTATAAGTTTTTAAAATTAATCTATAGAATATTTAAAAAAAAATATTTATGTAAACCGGGAGACAAATAAGAAATAAGGAAGTTATGGAGAATAAAAAATTTAATCTTGAAGATAGATTGGTAAAGTTTGCATGTATATGTCTTGATGTTTGTGATCTTTTGCCAAATACCAAAACTGGACAAACCTTAGAATATCAACTATTAAAAAGTTCAACATCATCAGCATTAGTTTATGGAGAGGCGCAGGCTGCTGAATCTAAAGCTGAAGCCCCTAAATCCCCCGAAGGGGAACTTAAAGAATTTTATTTTATGAAAGAAAACTCAAATGCAAAAGAACTTCATAAGCCTCCCCTTCGGGGAGGTTTGGAGGGCCCCATAAAATGAAAATTGTTCTAAAAGAAATAAGAGAGTCAGGAATTAATCTTAGAATAATAATTAAAAAATAATTAAAACGCCAATACTTCAGTCCGAAA
>JADGPX010000226.1 GCA_017882215.1 Chitinophagaceae bacterium
TTTTCTTCATAAATTTTCTTCAATTCATCTTCCGGACGCACGAGCTTGTGAATTGCATATACATTTTGTGGAAGTTCTCCACTAGAATCTGTGATGATACTCATCACGCATTTTTTAATTTCATCAATTATTTAGATTTGGCGCTTAAATAAAAAACTTTAGGTTGAGTTCCAAGCTCTTCCTGCAAAGTAAACCTTCTGAAATCATTCTTTACCTTCGATACGGTGCTGCTCGAATCATCAAAATCACCAAATGAAATTGCGTGAGCAGGACAAACTTGAGCGCATGCAGGGATAAATTCGTCTTCATTTAATTTTCTATGTTCCGCCGCAGCATTCACTTTGGCTTTTTGTAATCTGTGAATGCAAAAAGTGCATTTTTCAACTACGCCTTTAGGGCGAACTGATACATCTATATTGTAACATTGTTTATATTCAATTGGCTGCTCTTCTTTAAACCAATCAAATACTTTTACGTTGTAAGGGCAATTTGTCATGCAGTATCTGCAGCCAATACATTGGGGATAAATTTGCGCAACAATTCCATCTTCATCTCTTCTATAGGTTGCCCTTACTGGACAAACTTTTGTACACGGTGGATCGTCGCATTGAAGACATAAGGCAGGCATAGTAACTGGACGTACATCTGGATAATTCCCTTCGTAAGATGTGGTTGCTAACCTCATCCATTGCATAACCCTCCCCATATCAGCGTTTTCCTTCGTAACTATCTGAACATTATTTTCAACTTTACATGCGGTTATGCATGATTCGCAGTGATTGCATTTATTAAGATCAATTACCATTCCATATTTTGCCATTAATACTCCTAAGAAGATGATTCTATTTCAGCAGGTGTTTCATTAAATGATGGTTTGCCTGATATATTTCTAACTTCAAATATGGGGGATAATAAATTATACCTTAATAAAGGCAACATGAAGTTTGAAGATATATCATTAAAAGCAGGACTAAAACAAGATAGCATGTGGAGTACAGGAGTTACAATGGTTGATATTAATGGTGATGGCTGGCTTGATATATACGTTTGTAATTCAGGCCACATGAAAACAGGCAACAGAAAAAATAAATTATACATTAATAATCACGATTTAACTTTTACAGAATCGGCTGCCCAATATGGTTTAGATATTTCAGCTTATACAACTCAGGTATCATTTTTTGATTATGATTTAGATGGCGACTTAGATTGTTTTATGATAAACAATAGCCCAATGCCAATTAACACTTTAAATAATGCAAACAGGCGTGATCTTCCGGATGCACAATGGCCTGTTCCCGATTTTCTTAAAGGTGGTGGCGATCATTTATACCGTAATGACAATGGACATTTTGTTGAAGTTACTAAAGAAGCCGGTATCCATGGCAGTTTAATAAGCTTTGGTTTGGGAGTGAGCATAGCTGATTTAAATGATGATGGTTATCCTGATATTTATGTTGGTAATGATTCTTATGAAAAAGATTATTTATACATCAATCAAAAAAACGGAACGTTTAAAGATGAATTGGAACAAAGGATACAAAGTATCAGTATGTCTTCTATGGGCACTGATGTTGCAGATCTAAATAACGATGGATATCCTGAAATATTTACTACAGATATGCTACCTAAAGATGATTACAGGTTAAAGACACTTGGCTCATTTGACAATATAGATTTTTACAACAGCAAAGTGAAGTCAGGATTTTATCATCAATTCATGAAAAACTGTTTACAACTAAACAATAAGAACGGGACATTTTCAGAGATAGGAAATTATAGCGGCATATCCGCAACAGACTGGAGCTGGGGCGAACTTTTATTTGATGCCGACAACGATGGATTAACTGATATTTATGTTTGCAACGGTATAAATAAAGATGTAACCAATTTAGATTTCATGGATTTTTTTGCTAATAACGTTGTTCAGAATATGGTATTAACGGGTAAAAAACAAAGTGTACAGGAAGTTTTAAAACATATTCCCATAAACCCGTTGCCAAATAAAGCATTTAAAAATCTCGGCAATTTAAAATTTGAGGATGTAAGCAATTTGTGGGGTTTTACTCAGCCATCCTTTTCAAATGGAGCTGCTTATGCTGATCTTGATAATGACGGAGATCTGGATTTGGTGGTAAACAATGTAAATCAAAAAGCTTTTATTTATAAAAACAACAGTCGGGAAATTAATAAAAATAACTTCATAGGTATTTTTTTAAAAGGCAAAGGCAAAAACACTTTTGCAATCGGCAGTAAAATTAAAATATACATAGCTGACCAGATTTTGAACCGTGAGGTAATACCTTCCCGAGGATTTCAATCTTCAGTAGATTATAAACAAATAATAGGATTGGGAACTTCCAAAAAAATTGATTCAATGGTTATTATTTGGCCCGATCGTTCATATTCAAAATATAATAGTCCTCCTATAGATACAGTGCTTGTTATTCACCAGCCTGAGAATAATACTAAAATAATTTCGGACAAAAAACCAGATTCAAATTCTTCTATGCTTATCCCTGTAAAAAGCAATTTTGATAAGCATAAAGAAGATGATTATATAGATTTCTATTATGAACGTAATTTACCCGAAATACTTTCGAAAGAAGGTCCTAAAGCCGCAGTGGGAGACGTAAATGGAGATGGGCTTCAGGATATTTACATTGGCGGCGCTGCCGGACAGCCTGGACAACTTTATTTACAAAACAGTTCAGGTAGATTTATAAAAAAACAGGAAAAAGTCTTTGATGAATATGCTGATTTTGAAGACGTGGCTGTTTTACTATTTGATTGTGATAAGGACGGAGACCTTGATTTGCTTGTATGCCCAGGAGGAAATAGTTTTTCTGCTATCAGCAGACAGATGCAATTGCGTTTATACAAGAATGACGGTAAAGGAAATTTTGAGTTGGATCCAAATGCTTTTCCTCCTAATAATGCAAATATATCCGTAGCAATAGCTTACGATTTTGATGGAGACGGTGATCTTGATCTGTTTGTGGGTGGAAGAAGCGTTCCTCAAAACTATGGCTTATCTCCATCCAGCTATATTTATGTAAACGATGGTAAAGGACATTTTACAGATATGGCTAAACAAAAAAATCCTGATATAGCGGGTATTGGAATGGTAACAGGTGCAGTATGGGCAGATGTTACAGGTGATAAAAATAAAGAGCTGATAATTGTGGGTGAATGGATGACGCCTCGAATCTTTTCTTACAATGGTGATCATTTTACAGAAGTGAAAACCAACCTTGATGATTTATATGGATGGTGGCAAACCGTTGCTGTTGCTGATATTGACGGAGATGGGAAGCAGGATTTAATTTTGGGAAATATTGGAGAAAATTTTTACCTGCAGCCGGATAAAGATGATCCCGTTAAATTATGGATCAATGATTTTAATCAGAATGGTACTATTGATAAGATACTTACCCGAACGGTTGATGGTAAAGACAAGCCAGTATTTTTAAAACATGAGATCCAGGATCAGATCCCTTCGATAAAAAAGCAAAATTTAAAACATGAAGAATACGCCAAAAAATCAATGAGTGACCTGTTTTCTCCGGAGGTATGTAAAAAATGCCTGGTGAAACAATTTAATTATGCCCCTTCTATTGTTGCTTTAAATAAAGGAAATGGAAATTTTGTTATCAAAAAACTTCCGCCAATGGTACAAATCTCTTCAATCAATTCAATACATACGATCGATATAAACCATGATGGTTATATCGATTTGGTTTTAGGTGGTAATCAATCAGGCTTTCCCCCGCAATTCGGCAGGCTGGACGCCAGTTATGGCGATGTTCTGATAAATGATCGCAAAGGCGGATTTACATGGTTAGATGCAACTAAAACCGGTCTGGATATTAGGGGTGAGGTTAGGGATATTAAAGAAATTCCATTTTTAAAAAATAAATATTTATTGTTCCTGAGAAATAACGATTATCCTGTTTTGTATCAACTCAATACTAAAATAAAAAGTAAATAAATTTTAACTGTAAACAGTTATGTACTATTCACGAAACTATGTTTCTCTTGTTTATATTTTTTGCTTATTCATTACAATAAACGCATGTAATTCTAAAAATAATCCGGCACCTGTTTTCCAGGTATTAGATGCAACTAAAACCGGCCTGGATTTTAATAATAAACTTACTCCAACTGCGGAATTCAACATGTTTAAATACATGTACTTCTACAATGGTGCCGGAATAGGAGCAGGAGATTTTAATAATGATGGTCTTATTGATCTGTTCTTTTCATCTAATCAGGGGCAAAACAAGATATACCTCAACCAGGGGAAATTAAAATTTAAAGATGTTACGGCTGAAGCGCAGATCCCGCAGGATGGAGGATGGTCAACAGGTGTATCAGTAGTTGATATTAATAATGATGGACTGCTTGATATTTATATTTGCAGAGTAGGCAATTTTGAAACGCTGCATAGCAAAAATCAATTACTTATTTGCCAGGGTATAGATAAAAACGGGGTTCCTTTTTATAAAGATGAAGCCCATGAATATGGCTTGGATTTTTCAGGATTCAGTACCCAGGCAGTTTTTTTTGATTATGATATGGACGGCGATCTGGATATGTTCCTGCTAAATCACTCTGTACATCAGAACGGAACCTTTGCTCCCCGGAGTTCTTTTTTAGGAACATATAATCCGCTTTCGGGGGATCGCTTATATCGTAATGATGGCAATAATAAATTCACTGATGTAACAAAAGAATCTGCTATCAACAGCTCTGCGATCAGCTATGGGCTTGGGGTCTGTGTATCCGATATCGATCTGGATGGATGGCCTGATGTGATGTCGGAGGGAGACGAAAAGCCCCATCCCGACCAACAAGCCCCCTCTTCCCTCGTGTTCTTCGGCGGCA
>JADGPX010000035.1:0-10000 GCA_017882215.1 Chitinophagaceae bacterium
TCATCTGCTTTAATTTCAAACTGCTGCGCAGCTGCGCCGCCTTGTAAATTCATCGACTGGCGTTGCGATTTTTGATTGGCTAAAAGCGCAGTGATGAATAATTTACCAAATTGTAATTGTGTTTTTAAACCGAATAAAGATTGTGCTCCGGGTATCAGTGTGCTTCTTGATGCAAAGGATACATTACCTGCCTCTATACGTTTTATAATTTCATCATCAGTGCCTGTATAATCTAATTTTAATTGGTTGGTAAAATCAAGATTGGCTAAGGTATTATAGCTTATCGGAAATCTTAATTTATTACCGATGTTGGCATTTACATTTAATTGAGCAGCCATATCAAAATCAAAACCGCCGTTCTTTCTTGCTCTTTCCGGTAAAGTTGGATTTTTAATATTTTGTCCCTGGTAGCCTGCCGTTATATCAACATTGCCCTGAGGTTGTATCTCTATCTTTCCATTACCAAATAAACGGTTGAAAAGATTATCGTAAATATTCAGTTTAGGTTTTACAAGCCGCCTGTTTAAAAGATTTAAAGTGTTAGCACGTTTTTGAAAATATTCCCTTTCATCTTTTTTGCTCTGCAGCGCCATGAATTCATCAAACGTATACCATGCTGGAGTTCTGTAATATTTGCTTCCTATTTTTTCATACACATAATATCTTTTTGTTACCGGGTCGTAGGCAACAGAATCTTTTATGTTGGAAGGCTGATTAAGATCGAATGTTCTTTGATCGGTTGAAATAAAATCCCCACGTCTGTCCTGGATGGGATATGGAAGGATATTTTTTTTATTGAACGTACTATCCTGTGCAAATATTTTTTGCGAAGAAGTAAATACAATAAAGCATAATAACCCTAAGCCAAGCAGTTTTGGTGTTAGTTTTCTTTCAAGCAACATCCATCAATTAATTAGGGTAGAATTTTCTCAAATAGCTTTTAGCGCTTTTTTAATTAGGTCTTCTAAGTGTGTTATGGATGGTTCAGTACGAATAATTTTGTTAATTGATTGTTCAGCAATGGGTTTTGATATTCCTAAAGCCACCAGAGCATTTAACGCATCCTGCGCTAAACTATTGCCTTTTCCAAGTGAAATATTCTGGTCAAACGACTGTTTGTTCACCTTATCCCTTAACTCTAAAACCAATCTCTCGGCAGTCTTTCTTCCAATACCCTTTACACTCTCCAGCAATTTAGCATTATTCTGCAAAATAGCCCTGCTTATTTCATCAGGCTTCATAGAAGACAACATCATTCTCGCAGTTGCTGCACCAACGCCTGAAACTCCTATCAGCAATACAAACATCTCCTTCTCCATTATATCAAAAAAACCATACAAAGTATGGGCATCTTCCTTTACCTGGAAATAAGTAAATAATTTTCCTTCTGAAAGATTTTGAATTTGCGACCAGGTGTTTAAGCTGATATTTACTTCGTATCCAACGCCATTTACATCTATATAAACTACTGCCGGGTTCTTATAGGAAAATTTGCCTGCTAAGTATGCAATCATGTTTTTAAGTCAGTATCAAAAATAAGTAATTCACGTGGTTGAAACTCAATATTATGAATTTGTTTAGCCTTAGTAAAGCAAATACCAGTTATGTTGTATTTTTAAATTTCAAAATAAGAATTTAATGAGCCAAAAAATTACAGCAGCTATTACTGCAGTTGGAGCATACGTTCCTGAATACATACTTACAAATGCCGAACTGGAAACAATGGTCGATACAAACGATGAATGGATTAAGACGAGAACAGGTGTGGAAGAAAGAAGAATTTTAAAAGGTGAAGGTAAAGGCGTATCTGATATGGGAGCTCCTGCAGTTTTAGAACTTTGTAAAAAAAGAGGAATTGATCCTGCGGAAATTGATTGCATCATTTGCTGCACCGTTACTGCAGATATGCTTTTCCCTGCTTCCGCAAATATTATATCTCATAAAATTGGTGCTGTAAATTCTTTTGGCTTTGATCTGTGTGCTGCCTGCTCCGGATTTTTATTTGGTGTTACAACCGGCGCTGCATTTATTGAAAGCGGACGATACAAAAAAGTTGTTGTAATAGGTACAGATAAAATGAGTGCCATAACAGATTACAGTGATCGTACAACATGTGTTCTTTTTGGTGATGCTGCAGGCGCAATTTTATTAGAGCCCAACTTTGAAGGCTATGGAGTTTTGGACAGCTTATTAAAAACTGACGGCAGTGGCGAACCTTATTTACACTTGAAAGCCGGAGGTTCCAGAAGGCCTGCCAGTATTGAAACTGTAATGGCTAAAGAACATTACATGTACCAGGAAGGTCCGGCAGTTTTTAAATTTGCCGTAAAAGGAATGGCAGATATTTCCTATGATCTTTTACAAAGAAATAAATTAACAGGAGATGATATTGCATGGCTGGTTCCTCACCAGGCAAATAAAAGAATTATAGATGCTACTGCAAACCGCATGGGGTTAAGTATGGACAAAGTGATGCTGAACATTCAACGATATGGAAATACCACATCGGCAACCATTCCTTTATGTTTATGGGAATGGGAAAAACAATTAAAGAAAGGAGATAATATTGTGCTGTCTGCATTTGGCGGTGGTTTTACCTGGGGGGCTACGCTGGTAAAATGGGCTTATGATACCCCAAACCCCTAAAGGGCTTACAAAAAATATATTCTTCGGAAACCAAAAACTCTTCAAATCAAAAATCTTTTCTTATCTCCCCTTTAGGGGTTTAGGGGTTCTACTAAAAACAATAAAATCTGTAGCAGGAATTTTATCTATTCCTAATTGACGAAACATAGTAACTATCTGTCCTCTGTGATAGGCTTGATGATTAAATAAATGCAAAAGCATTTCATAAACAGGCTGTTTAAAATGTTCCTTCTTTGAATTTTGATAAGCAAAAACATGCAAAAGGTTTACATCATTAGCAGACTCTATCCATTCAAACCATTGCCTCGATAATTGCAATAATTTAGTTGAAAGCTCATCAAAGTTGCCGGTAAATTTTTCACCCGGAAATTCAACATGTTCAGCCAATTTTAATCGTTGCCACCATATGCTTTCTACATCCATCATGTGCAAAAAAGTTTTATAAATAGAAGAAAAGCTGCTCACAATTTCTTTATTTACCTGTTCTTCGGATAATTGATTTGTTCTTTCAATTAATTTTTTATTAGCCCAGATGTTGTAAGCAGCATATTGTTGTAAAAGTTGCTTCATGTTTTTATTACTTTTGCTTCAAACTTAATTATTCGCTTTACATTTCTCATCATTAATTATCAACATGTCAAATAAATTCCCGCTTACAGGTTTTAGCTCAATAGCAATTCATAGCGGACACGAGCAGGATGCCAACTATTCTCACCTCACTCCTATTTACGCCAGCAGTACTTATGTATTTGATAATGCGGAGCAAGGCATGCGCCGTTTTAACGGAGAAGAAAAAGGTTATATCTACAGCCGCTGGGGAAATCCTACAATGACGGAGGCTGAAGAAAAAATATCGGCGCTGGAAAGCTTTGAGGTAAAAGATAAAAATGGCGAACCAATAAAATTAAAAACAATTCTTCATGCAAGCGGTATGGCGGCTTTATCTACATTAATGTTAGGAAATTTAAAAGCCGGCGATAAAATCCTTACACATTTTTCTTTATATGGAGGCTCACAGGAATTAATGGAAAAAGTTTTGCCTCAATTAGGTATTGAAGCAATTATTGTTGACCTGAGAGATCTAAATAAAGCAGAAGAAGCATTAAAAAATGACAGCAAAATAAAATTGCTGTATCTGGAAACGCCTGCAAATCCAACTATTCAATGTGTGGACATAGAAAAGCTTACCAAACTTGGAAGACAACATAATTTAATTGTAGCGGTTGATAATACTTTTGCAACGCCTTACTTGCAGCAACCTTTTAAATATGGGGTTGATTATGTTTTTCATTCCACCACAAAATTTTTAAATGGACATGGAACCGCTATTGGTGGGGCTTTGGTGGGCAGAGATATTGAACACATGGAAGGAAGAATGACAAAAGTTCATCGCTTACTTGGCGGCAACAGCAATCCATTCGATGCATTTTTATTGGTACAGGGAATGAAAACTTTGGAAGTAAGAATGGAACGCCATTGCCACAATGCCATGGAAGTTGCAGGGTTTTTAGAGCAGCATCCTTCTGTTAGCAAAGTAAATTATCTGGGTTTGACTTCTCATCCTGATCATTACACTGCAACAAAACAAATGATACACCCCGGCGCTATGTTGAGCTTTGAAATGAAAGATGGTCTGGATGCCGGCAAAAAATTTATAAACAAATTACAAATGTGTGTACGGGCTGTTTCCCTGGGCACTTGCGATACACTTTTATCTCATCCTGCATCAATGACTCATTACGGTGTACCCAAGGAAAAAAGAGAACAATACGGAATTACAGATGGCTTAATTCGCATGAGTGTGGGCATTGAAAATATTGCTGACATTTTAAATGATTTAAACAGAAGCCTCCCCTAACCCCGTCCGACCGAGTCATCCGGGCGGGCCTCCGAAGGAGGAAGTTATAAAATCTTCAATATTTTGAAGGATTATAAAAATTATAGTTTAACTCAATGAAAATAGAAAAGAAAATTAAAGAATCTGAATCTTCAAAAGTCTCTCCGCCAACTGGCGGAGGAGATTTAGAGGGGGCTGTTATCAGGCGGGCAGTTAAAAAAGATTGTAAAAGATTACTTGAGTTAATTCATCAATTGGCTGTTTATGAAAAAGCACCTGATGAAGTAATTGTTACATTAGAACATTTTGAGGAAAGCGGTTTTGGTGAAAACCCTGTGTGGTGGGCATTTGTAGCTGAAGTAAGTGGAATAGTTCAGGGCTTTGCATTATACTATGTGAGGTATTCAACATGGAAGGGACAACGCATGTACCTGGAAGATTTTTTAGTGAATGAAGAACAGCGAAGCAAAGGAATTGGTAAGGTATTATTTGATAAATTGATAGAAGAAGCCAAAGAAAAAAAGTTTAATGGAATTGTTTGGCAGGTATTGGATTGGAATGAGCCTGCAATTAATTTCTACAAAAAATATGATGGAGTAGCCATTGACAATGGATGGCTGAATTACTCAATAAATTTTTAAATTCAAAAAGAAATATGGCTGAAAAAATAACAATGGGTACAGATGGAAAATTAATTGTACCCGATAATCCTACTATACCTTTTATTGAAGGAGATGGAATTGGTCCGGATATCTGGAGAGCTAGTGTTCGTGTTTTTGATGCAGCAATAAAAAAGGCCTACGATGGAAAAAAGAAAATACAATGGCTTGAAGTACTGGCAGGGGAAAAAGCATTTAACCAAACAGGTAGCTGGATGCCACAGGCAACCATAGATGCTTTCAGAGAATATCTTTTATCAATTAAGGGACCGCTTACAACACCTGTTGGCGGCGGCATTCGCAGTCTGAACGTGGCTTTGCGGCAGGAACTTGATCTGTATGTTTGCCTTCGTCCGGTAAAATATTTTGAAGGCGTACCTTCTCCTATGTGGCAACCGGAAAAAGTAAATATGGTAATCTTCAGAGAGAACACTGAAGATATTTATGCAGGAATTGAATACATGACAGGAACCCCTGAAGCAAAAAAACTTTTAGATTTTTTACAAAATGAATTGCATGTAAAAAATATTCGCTTTCCTGAAACAACATCTTTTGGAATCAAACCTGTAAGTAAAGAAGGTTCTGAAAGATTGATCCGCTCTGCAATACAATATGCAATTGCCAACAAAATGCCTTCCGTAACAATTGTGCACAAAGGCAACATTATGAAGTTTACAGAAGGTGCTTTTAAAAACTGGGGTTATGAGCTGGCAGAAAAAGAATTTGCAGGAGATGTTTACACCTGGAACCAATGGGAAGCAACAAAAAAGGAAAGTGGCGAAGCAGTGGCAAATGAAGAAATGCGGATTGCGGGCATTGGTGGAAAAATAATTATTAAAGATGCTATTGCGGATAATTTTTTACAACAAGCCTTGCTTGCTCCGCAGAATTATTCTGTGATCGCAACATTAAATTTAAATGGAGATTACATAAGCGATGCACTGGCTGCAGAAGTAGGCGGCATCGGTATTGCACCCGGAGCCAATATTAATTATTTAACAGGGCATGCGGCGTTTGAAGCAACACACGGCACAGCACCAAGATTTGCCAATACCAATACTATGAATCCTTCCTCGGTGATCTTAAGTGGTGTAATGATGCTGGAATACATGGGATGGAAAGATGCAGCAGAACTAATTACTAATGCTCTTGGTAAAACAATAAGAAATAAAAAAGTGACAATAGATTTTTATAACCTGATGAAAGAAGCTACCCTTTTAAAAACAAGTGAATTTGCAAACGAGGTAATAAAAAATTTGTAATTAGTATTTAAACAGGTAGCGTTTAGGCAGCACTGTTATATCAAATGTTTTCCCGCTGATAAGTTCACCATCAATTTGTGCAAGAGTATTTTTCTCACACACAATTTTTACATTGCTGACCTTCTTATGCAGAATAAATTTTTCGTACAAGTGTTTTCCTTTTTCAATTACAGGAAGATATTTTAATCTTTTTAAAACTGGTAAAGGCTTACATAATATCATGTTGAGTTTTCCATCATCGATCTCGGCTTCAGGTGAAACCATAAATCCTCCGCCTGCTCTGGTAGAATTGGTTATCATAACCAACAGAAATTTTCCTGAAAGATTATTATCATCATATTGTATTTGATAAAGTCTTTCTTTAAAAGAAAATATTTTTTTCAACACAACCCATAGGTAACCTACTTGCCCGCCCAATAAACGAATTGTTTTTATTGATTTCAACACTTCTCCATCAAATCCAATTCCAACACCATTAATAAATTTTCTCTCGTTACATTTAGCAGCATCAACACTTCGTGGTTCAGCATCAAGCACTTTATTAATTTGTTCATTAACACTCATATTGCCATAAAGTCTGTCGGCAAAATCATTTCCTGTACCACCTTTAAAAATTACGATTGGTATCTCAATGTTTTTATAAAAGTTCAAAAAATAATTGAGTGTGCCATCGCCACCTATAATCCATACTTCTTTGTAAAAGTTTATTTCTTCAGGCCATGATTCTGTGAAAGATGTAAAATGAATTTTTCTTTCAGATAAAGCTGCAGATATGTGAACAAAAATTTTTGCAATTCTTTTTTTATTTGCTAAAGGATTAATGAGTAAAAGAATTGTTTGCTTTAATTGCATTTCATCTGAAAGATATAAATAAAAAAGCCTCTCAGTAAAAACTGAAAGGCTTAAAATAGATATGGCAGCTACCTACTCTCCCACATTGTTGTGTAGTACCATCGGCCATGAGGGGCTTAACTGCTCTGTTCGGTATGGGAAGAGGTGAACACCCTCGGCAAAACCACCATAAAGATTTGTGATTTACAATTTGTTGATTTCTGATTTATGCACTACTAAACTTCGTACATCATATATCTTACATCGTACATCAAAAAATTACATATTGGGAAAGTTATAATACCAGTAAGGAAAGACTGTAATAAAAAAAATAAAGCTTACGGGCAATTAGTACTACTCGGCTTTGATGTTACCACCTTTATACCTGTAGCCTATCAACGTTATAGTCTTTAACGACCCTTAAAAGAAAACTCATCTTGTGGTAGGTTTCACGCTTAGATGCTTTCAGCGTTTATCCTGTCCGTGCGTAGCTACTCTGCACTGCACCTGGCGGCACAACAGATACACCAGCGGCACGTACGACCCGGTCCTCTCGTACTAAGGTCATGTCCACTCAATTTTCTAACGCCCATCACAGATAGGGACCGAACTGTCTTGCGACGTTCTGAACCCAGTTCACGTGCCACTTTAATCGGCGAACAGCCGAACCCTTGGGACCTTCTCCAGCCCCAGGATGTGACGAACCGACATCGAGGTGCCAAACCTCCCCGTCGATATGAGCTCTTGGGGGAGATCAGCCTGTTATCCCCAGAGTACCTTTTATCCTTTGAGCGATGGCCCTTCCATACAGAACCACCGGATCACTTTAGCCGTCTTTCGACCCTGCTCGGCTTGTTTGCCTCACAGTCAAGCACCCTTATACTAATGCGCTCTTCGTACGATTACCAACCGTACTGAGGGTACCTTTGCAAGCCTCCGTTACATTTTAGGAGGCGACCACCCCAGTCAAACTACCCACCATGCACTGTTTCCCGTTAGGGATTAGATTCTAAACGTTTAAAGGTTGGTATTTCAACGACCGCTCCACCCTGCCTGGCGACAGAGCTTCAAAGCGTCCCAACTATCCTACACATCAAAAGTTCAAAATCAATGCAAAGTTGTAGTGAAGGTTCATGGGGTCTTTCCGTCCCGTGACGGGTAACCGGCATCTTCACCGATACTACAATTTCACCGGGCTCGTGGAGGAGACAGTGTTCAACTCATTAGACCATTCGTGCAGGTCGGAACTTACCCGACAAGGAATTTCGCTACCTTAGGACCGTTATAGTTACGGCCGCCGTTTACTGGGGCTTCAGTCAGAAGCTTTGGCTTGCGCCGAACATCCTTCCTTAACCTTCCAGCACCGGGCAGGTATCAGGCTCTATACGTCATCTTTCGATTTTGCAGGGCCCTGTGTTTTTGCTAAACAGTTGGTTGAACCATTTTACTGTGACCTTCCGAAGAAGGTACGCTTTATCCCGAAGTTACAGCGTTAATTTGCCTAGTTCCTTCTCCACGGCTCACCCGAGCGCCTTAGAATATTCATCTCGTCCACCTGTGTCGGATTACGGTACGGGCCGCTTTAGCCTAGCCTTAGAGGTTTTTCTTGGCAGCTTTTAGGTCCACTCACCGCTGCCGAAGCTTTGGTGTACTATCGTATTTTGCCAGATCGAACGGATTTGCCAATTCAACCTATAGCTACATACTTCATCGCGGTATTCCGTAACCGCGAGGGACTTTCAATACTGCGTCACCCCATCGAAACTAAAGCAGGTGTTGGAATATTAACCAACTTTCCATCAGCTACCCCTTTCGGGTTTGCCTAAGGACCCGACTAACCCTGATCTGATTAACATTGATCAGGAAACCTTGGACTTACGGCGATAATGTTTTTCACATTATTTATCGTTACTTATGCCTACATTTTCTTTTCTAACCGCTCCAGCATGCATCGCCACACACCTTCAACGCAGATTAGAATGCTCCCCTACCGAATATCCAATTTAATGGACAATCTTACAGCTTCGGTTGATAGTTTGATGCCCGATTATTTTCCGTGCAGAGTCTCTCGACCAGTGAGCTGTTACGCACTCTTTAAATGAATGGCTGCTTCCAAGCCAACATCCTGGCTGTTATAGAAACTCCACCTCGTTTGATCAACTTAACTATCTATTAGGGACCTTAGCTGGTAATCTGGGTTATTTCCCTCTCGGCCATGGACCTTAGCGCCCACAGCCTCACTGCCGCAGATATTTATTAGCATTCGGAGTTTGTCAGGGTTTGGTAGGCGGTGAAGCCCCCTAGCCCAATCAGTAGCTCTACCTCTAATAAACTTCTTAAATGCGACGCTGTTCCTAAAAACATTTCGGGGAGAACGAGCTATCTCTCAGTTTGATTGGCCTTTCACCCCTATCCACAGGTCATCCCAGAGCTTTTCAACGCTCATGAGTTCGGTCCTCCAGTGTGTGTTACCACACCTTCAACCTGCCCATGGATAGATCACAAAGTTTCGCGTCTACCCCCACTGACTGAACGCCCTATTTGGACTCGCTTTCGCTACGGCTCCGTTACTAAAGAACTTAACCTTGCCAGTGAGGAGTAACTCGTAGGCTCATTATGCAAAAGGCACGCCGTCATCCCGATAAATCGGGACTCCGACCGCTTGTAGGCGTACGGTTTCAGGTACTATTTCACTCCCCTGTTTGGGGTACTTTTCACCTTTCCCTTACGGTACTGGTTCACTATCGGTCTCTAAGGAGTATTTA
>JADGPX010000035.1:15000-17554 GCA_017882215.1 Chitinophagaceae bacterium
TTCGTAAAATAGTTGAGTCGTGAACAGCATTTGCAAGCATGGTTGAAAACGAATCGGTTTCTTTTTCATAAGTAATGGCTTGCTTTGTAATAACATCACCCGGAATAATAACATTCATCGTTTGGAGATTTAGAAGCTGCCACTGTTTTTCTCCGACATTTTTAATTATAAAACCAACATCTTTGTTCTTTATAGAACAGTTAAATTCCTGTTCGTAGTTACTTTCCGGAAATCCAATTACCAGGCTATAAAGTCCATCATCTAACTTTGGAATAATTAAATATCCTAAGGGATAGGAATTTAAAACCTTATTATCAAGTTTTACAAAAAATGGTTGCTTGTTTTCTGTTTGTAAATAAATAAAACGATTTTGCTGCGCAAAACTAAGAGTACAAAAGAGTAAAAGAAATAAAAGAGAAAGGGTAAAAAACTTCATCCGGACTATTACTTTATACAAAACTATCAAATAAAATATACTTTTTGCCTTCCATCTAAAAAATGAATTGTTTTAACATTAGCCCGATTACTTTTGCAATACTTAAAAATTTAATATGAAGAAATTATTTTTCTTACTCCTTATAATTATTCCTTTTTTTACAAAGGCGCAAAATGAAGATCAGCTTAAAGATACTTCCTGGAAAAAAATTTATCGTGCAACTGCTACGAAAATAAATGACCTTGTTCACACCAAATTAGATGTAAAGTTTGATTATAACAAAGCATGGATGTATGGTAAGGCATGGATCACGCTACATCCACATTTTTATCCAACAGACTCTTTATCACTTGATGCAAAAGGAATGGATCTTAAAGGAATTTCAATAATTAAAGGTGCTTCCAAAACTCCTTTAAAATATCAATACGATGGGATGATATTAAGAATCACACTTGATAAAATGTATAAAGGTGGCGAAAATTATACAATTTATATTGACTACATATCAAAGCCAAACGAAATAAAAACAAAAGGCAGCGCCGTAATTACTGATGCAAAGGGATTGTATTTTATTAATCCTAAAGGTGAAGACAAAAACAAACCCACGCAAATTTGGACACAGGGAGAAACGGAAGCTAACAGTGTTTGGTTTCCTACAATTGATAAGCCCAATCAAAAAACAACCGAAGAAATTTACATGACGGTTCCTTCAAAATATGTAACGCTCAGCAATGGATTACTCATAAGCCAGAAAAATAATGCAGATGGCACACGAACTGATTACTGGAAGATGGATCTTCCTCATTCACCTTATTTATTTTTTATGGGTGTAGGAGATTATGCAATTATAAAAGACAGCCATAATGGTAAAGAAGTAAGTTATTATGTAGAAAAAGAATATGCTCCTGTTGCAAGAAAAATTTTTGGCGAAACACCTGCTATGATTGGTTTTTATGAAAAGATAACAGGTGTACCTTATCCATGGCCAAAATATTCGCAGATAACAGGAAGAGATTATGTAAGCGGTGCAATGGAGAATACTTCAGCTACACTGCATACTGATGCTTTGCAGCAAAACGCACGGCAATTAGTTGATGGAAATAAATTTGAAGAGTATGTTAGTCATGAATTATTTCACCAGTGGTTTGGTGATCTGGTTACAACCGAAAGCTGGAGTAATATAACTGTAAATGAATCGATGGCGGATTACAGTGAAACATTATGGAATGAATTCCGGCATGGTAAAGATGCAGGCGATGAGCATATCCAGGAAAACAGACAAACATATTTAGCAGATCCCGGGAATTACACAAAAAATCTTGTGCGTTTTTATTATGCTGATAAAGAAGAAGTATTTGATAACATCAGCTATCCTAAAGGAGGAGCAATTTTGCACATGTTGAGAAACTATGTTGGAGACAGTGCATTTTTTAAATCGCTGAATAAATATCTTACAGATAATAAATTTAAAAGTGCCGAAGCGCAACAACTGCGTTTAGCTTTTGAAGATATTACCGGCCAGGATTTAAATTGGTTTTGGAACGAATGGTACTACGGCAGCGGACATCCGAAACTAAATATCAATTATAATTATACCAATGGCAATGCACAGGTAATTGTAGAACAAACTCAAAATACAGGAAAGATATTTAAGCTTCCGGTTGCTATTGATGTATATAATGGTGCCAGAAAAATAAGATATAATGTCTGGATACAAAACCAAAGAGATACTTTCAATTTTAATACAACTGCTAAACCAACATTAATAAATGTGGATGCAGACAAAGCTTTGCTGGTAGAAAAAACGGATAATAAAACTGCCGAAAATTTTATTGAGCAATGGAAAAATGGAGCGAATTATTTAGACAGAAAAGAGGCGCTTGATTATTTTTCTAAAAATAAAATGAAAGAATTAGCAGAAGGCTTAAATGACAGGTATCATGGACTACGGCTTTATACACTTAATAAAATAGATCAGTCAAAAAATATCACTCCAGATGTTTTATCTATAATAGAAACACTTGCAAACAGAGATGCAGATAAATTGGTTCAGGCAAAGGCAATAGAGATACTTGCCAGGCAAAATGATAAAAAATATCTTCCGCTATTTACAAAATA
>JADGPX010000227.1 GCA_017882215.1 Chitinophagaceae bacterium
TTATACTCTGATGACGCCAGTGAATGATGCACTTTTGTATTGATCAAAACAATTTCATACCCTTCTAATTTCAATGGAAAATATTGGTGCTCTATACTTCTGCAATCCAATAGAATCACATGATCTTTTTTGCCAAACATGTTGGCATATTGGTCCATAATGCCGCACATTACTCCCGGAAAATTATGTTCTGCACGCTGGCAAAGTAATGCAAGTTCCTTCCGGTTAAAGCCAAATTTAAAAAGCTCATTTATGCCAAATGCAAGCCCACCCTCTACTGCAGCGGAAGAAGAAATGCCTGCACCGTTTGCAATATTTCCCCCAAACACACAATCAAATCCTCCCCTCAACCCTAACCCTTCTCCACGAGTGGAGAAGGGAAGTTCCAAACCTTTTATCAGGAATTCATTCACTACACTAAGCACATAATTTTTCCACCCCGTCATTTTTTTTATATCTCTGATATTGACTGTAAGCTTTTCATCAAAATCAACCGAATGAAAATTTATTTCATCCGTATTATTTAACGCAATTGCATAATACACACCTTTATCAATGGCAGCAGGCATTACAAAGCCATCATTATAATCTATGTGTTCGCCAATAAAATTTATCCTGCCGGGTGAATAATACAAATGTGGCGTAGAAGAAAAATTTTCTTTAAAAATATCATTAACCTTTGAAGCAATTGTATTCATGCACTAAGTTAGTAAAGTGATCTTATAAATGATATAGCCCCTCTAAATCTCCCCGAAAGGGAGACTTGCTAACCCTTCAATGCCGCTACTAAAAATTTAGCGGTCATATATAAACTTAATTATAAACTCTATTCATAATAAACGGCTTTTGAGCGTTAGCAAGCCCCTCTTTTGGAGGGGTTTGGGGAGGCTAAGTGATCTTATAAGAAGTTTTAAAAGTCACAGATTCGCCGGGAGATAACGTTTTAAATCCCATTCCATTATTAAAAGCATCCGGCGCTCCGCTTATATTTTCAATCGCTATGCTGTTTCTGTGTGATGGAGTATAGAATTGTAAATATGGATATGATTCATCGGGATGAATTTCCACCTGGATATTTTTTTTTGTATTACGAAGTAAGCATATAGGTTGTTTTTGGAGATCTAACGTAAAACAATTATCAAAAAAAATATCTCCAAGATTTTTTGCAGTGTCAAATTCCTTATAAGGAATTAGTTTGCCGGTTGGTATTAACGCCTCATCAAATTCCACTAACTCTTTTGAATGAAATTGCAATTGCAGGTCATCAATTTTTCCATCCAGTTTAAAATAGGGATGCCATCCGTCCTGTATTGGAATTTTGTTTTCATCTTTATTTATTACTTCAGTAATTACATTTAGCTTATTATCTTTTTCCAGTTCATATGTTACAATACAATCGTAGTTAAAAGGATAACCGGAATCAGTTCCCCTGTATTCATACTTCATTGAAACATGCGCCCTGTCTTCGTTTGCATGCTGGTCGATTATAGTGAACGATTGATCATACAACATTCCATGCAATGCATTATTGCGGTCATAATATTTTTGAATATGATAATCTTTACCTGCAAAATGATATTTGCCTTTATTTATTCGGCATACAAAAGGGGAAAGCCTGGTGCCTAAAAAACCTTTGGAAGTTACATTGTTTCTAAAGTCTGCTTCACTTTGATAACTTTCAATCACATTAAATTCTTTCTCATCTTTTATAACTGTAAATGCATGGAGTATTGCACTGCATGAAGGAACTATTTCTGCAAATGTTTTAGAAGTTTTATCTATTAAAACGATCTTATCAAAACCGTTTTCTGTTTTTTTCTGGATATTAAACATTTAAAAAAATTCTATTGACAAGTTAATAAATATACTAACTAAAAATAGAGAACGGCTTTAAGCGGTAGCAAGTCCCGAAGTTTCGGGATTTGGAGGAAGCTTTTAATTGGTTTCTAAAATTTTCATTACAACTTTTTCTTCGGGTGTAAGATCAGCTTTGTTATCATCCTTCAATATCTCGTCCAGTTCAGCTGTATATTTTTCCAGCTCTTTGCTTTCGTATAAAGATAAAATAAGTGGATGAACATAATATTTTTTACAAACGGTTCTTGTATTTCCAAGATGCTTTGAAACAATATCAAGCGCTTCAACTATTCTTCTTTTTGTTTCAGTAGCTGTATCACAACAGCCAATAGACTTCAATGCCAGTAAGGCTTGTACGGTTCCTGCCCATGTTCTGAAATCCTTTGCAGTAAAATCACTTCCTCCGCTTATCTTTTTAATATATTCATTTACCATTCCCGAATCAATGGAATGTCTTTCGCCATTCTCATCAAAATATTGGAACAATTCTTTACCCGGAATATCCCTGCATTTTTTTACAATGTTGGATAGCTTTTTATTCTTTATGCTAATGTCATGCATAACACCCTTCTTTCCTTTAAAAGAAAACTTAAGTTTAGTTCCTTCAATTTTTACATGCTTGTCTTTTAGCGTTGTTAATCCATACGAGCCATACAACTTTTCATAAAAATTATTCCCAACACGAATGTTAGTTCGTTCCATCAGACTAACTACAGCTGCCAAAACTTTTTCCTGAGGTAAACCAGGAAGCGAAAGATCTTTTTCTAATTGCAGTCGAATTGAAGGCAAAACTTTTCCAAACTCATGAAGACGATAAAATTTTGTTTGATTTCTGAACTTATTCCAGTCAGCATGATATTTATATTGCTTCCGTCCTTTTACATCAAAGCCTGTTGCCTGTAAGTGTCCATTCTCTTTAGGGCATATCCAAACATTTGCCCATGCCGGGGGAATTACAAGATGTTTTATTCTCAGCAGTTCTTCATCATCTTCAATCTTTTTGTCTTTAAAAAAGTATTGAAATTTTTCACCATTCTTAATCCGTGTAATCCCCGTGTCAGTATCACTTATATAAACAAGATTGATTGCTTTGGCAGTTTTTTCAGGATCACTGCCAATACTTTTTATTTTTCGTTTGCTGATCTTTATTTCTCCTTCTGTTGCAATTGTCATTTATTTTTTTTAATTAACCATTTACGATTTCTCCGCCATTTGGATGTAAAATTGGTTTTTTTGGATTACTCTTTTGCATAACTAATTATTTTAAGGCTGAGTGTAATGAGGAAATTATTCTACGGAATCCGAAATAATTATGTACTCATTTTTATTCTTTGGTTCATCTGCATCGTCATTGTTAGTATCATCATGCATAGGCTCATCATTATTTTTTAAAACTTCTTCATCATCGTTTACTGTATTTTCTTTTACATTGTTCTTATCTAAAATTTTTTTATTTGGATGATTCTTTGTCATAAATTTTTTTCTAACAATTAATTGTTTAATCAGAGAAAATTATATGCCAAGAAAAGATATGAAAGAAAAAATTAAATGGCATAATAGGTGTATATATAAAATATTGATGCTTGCTTAAAAATTAGTTTAATCCGTAGCTTTACAAAAAATTCTATTTAGATAATCAGATGACTATTTTTTCCAAAATAATCAAGGGTGAAATTCCCTGTTATAAAATTGCCGAGAATGAAAAATTTTTTGCCTTTTTAGATGTGTATCCTTTAGTGGAAGGGCATACATTAGTAATCCCTAAAATTGAGGTAGATAATTTTTTTGATATACCTGATGATTATTTGAGTGAAATGCTGCTGTTTGCAAAACCTATTGCAAAAGCTATTGAAAAAGCATTTGATTGTAACCGCTGCGGAATTAGTGTTGTAGGCCTGGAAGTGCCACATGCGCATATGCATCTCGTTCCTATTAATTATGCTGACGACCTTAATTTTACCCGTCCCAAGCTTAAAGTTTCGTTGGAAGAATTAAAAGCGGCAGAACAAAAGATACTGCAATATTTATAGGGTTATTTTAATCTCCCCGGATTTTTTACAAGAAAATCTTTCCAGCCATTAATTTTTTTTACCGGTCCTTTTAGTAAAACATTATCCTGGAAGTGATGACATACTGCTACAGCCAACGCATCTGTAGCATCTAAATATTTTGGATCATCAGTAAAATTTAAGATCCTCTGCAGCATTTTCATCACCTGTTGTTTATCTGCATTACCATTTCCTGTAATTGACTGCTTTATTTTTCGTGGAGAATATTCGGTAACCGGCAAGCCGGATTGCATTGCAGCCGCTATCGCTACACCTTGCGCCCTGCCTAACTTCAGCATACTCTGTACATTCTTACCAAAAAAAGGAGCTTCAATCGCCAGCTCATTTGGCTGATGCAATTTTACAAGATCACAAACTTTATAATGAATGAGTCGCAATCTTTCGTAAGCATCTTTTTTAGGAGAAAGTTTCAGTACACCCATCTCTATCAATGTTACAGTGTTACCTGTTACTTTTATTATTCCAAAGCCCATCAGCAATGTACCTGGATCAATACCTAAAATGATTTTTGATGGTTTATGCAAAGCGAAGATTATTTTTGAACACATGTTTAGAATGAACAAAAATATTAAAATATTCCTCAACTATGTGCTCGGTCCGCTGCTTGGTGTATGGTTATTTTACTCTTTATATAAACAGGTAAAAGCTCAACCACACCTTTATGATTCTTTAGCTTTAATAAAGCAGGCACCATTTGGTGAGCAGGCGTGGAAGTTTTGGTTAGTGATAATACTTGCCTTTGTTAATTGGGGACTGGAAGCAAGGAAATGGCAGGTGCTGATGAAGACCCTACAGCCATTAAATTATTTCGTTGCATTAAAAGGAGTATTATCGGGAGTAACACTTTCCTTAAATACGCCTAACAGGATAGGAGAGTATGGCGGAAGAGTACTTTATGTAAAAGAGGGAAACAGGCTCAAATCGGTTTCATTATCTATTG
>JADGPX010000228.1 GCA_017882215.1 Chitinophagaceae bacterium
CCTCTCATTAATGGTATTGCACAAAACGAACAGGTTCTGTTACAACCTTCGCTTATTTTAAGATAGGCATAATGGTTTGGCGTACTCAGGAATCTTTCACCAACTAATTCTGTCCTGTAATCAACATCAAATTTTTTAAGGAGAAAAGGCAATTCCATAGTGCCAAAGTAAGCATCCACATCAGGTATTTCTGCTTCAAGATTATTTTTATAGCGTTCACTTAAGCAACCGGTAACATAAACTTTATCTAATTTACCACGACGCTTTAATTCAACTTGTTGTAAAATAGTATTTACGCTTTCTTCCTTTGCTTTATCAATAAATCCGCAGGTATTTACAATTACAATATTGTGGTCTCTCTTTTTGTTTTCATGAACAACATCATAGTCGCTTGCGGTCAATTGTCCGCTAAGTACTTCGCTATCCACCAGGTTTTTACTGCAGCCAAGTGTAATAATATTAACCTTATCTTTCCGTAAATTTTTTGTTTTCATTGTAATGGCGGCAAAGGTATAACTCTTGGAGGGTTTTGAACCCTCTAGGAGATTAACGCGATTTAAACCATTTACAGATATTTATTTCTGTCTTAGAGTTTTTGCATATTTTTAAAATTGGCTGACGCTGAAAAAATCAGAATGAAACAACTGCTAACTGCACTTATAATCTTTTTACTGGTAAAAGGTAACTGCATTGCTCAAAACAACTCAGCTTCCATTTCAGGAAAGATCATTGATGATAAGGGTGTTACTACACCATCAGCAAGCGTTGCTTTATTTACTTCAAAAGATAGCAGTTTAAACAAGGTTGCTATTACATCTAATAACGGGGAATTTGAAATGCAGGGGCTAAAGCCGGGAAGGTATTTCCTTACTGTAACATCAGTTGGATACAAAAAAGGTGGTTCAAAAAGTTTTGAATTAAAGGAAGCACAATCCTATTTTTTAGCGCCGATCACATTATCAACTGATCACACCAAACTAACAGATGTAAATGTGCAGACTAAAAAACCCATGATAGAGGTAACTGCAGATAAAATAATTTTTAATGTAGAAGGAAGTATAAATGCAGCCGGCAGCAATGCTTTTGAACTATTGCAAAAGTCACCAGGAGTAACTATTGATAAGGATGATAATATTTCTTTAAAAGGAAAAAATGGTGTTCGTATTTATATCGATGGCAAACTCTCTCAAATTGGCGGAAAGGATCTTTCGGAATTTCTTCGCTCAATAAATTCTGCCGATCTGGAGTCTATTGAAATGATAAGCAATCCTTCTGCAAAATATGATGCCTCGGGCAATGCAGGCATTATTGATCTGCGTTTAAAAAAGAATAAAAATTTTGGAACAAATGAAAGTATTACTGCAGGAATGGCATTTGCCCATAGTCCAAAAGCAAATAGTTCTTTTAATATTAATCACAGGGATAAAACAATAAACATATTTGGAAATTATAGCAACAACTTTGGGCAGAGAAGAACATTTCAAAATTTATACCGTATCCAAAATGATACTATCTATGATCAGCATACAATAAATTATAGTGATCCCCATATTCATAATTTTAAAACCGGAATGGATTTTTTTATTAATGCAAAAAACACAATTGGATTTATTGTGAACGGAAATTTTAATACCGTTACTTATTCAAATGTAGATGGCTATGCTTTAATTATGAAAAATGGTTCTGCGGCGCCACAAAAAATATTATATTCAAGCGGAGTGCAAAATGTTGAAAGATCTAATTTGAATTATAATATAAACTATCGCTATGCAAACAGTAAAGGAACAGAATTAATGATAGACGGAGATATGGGAAGATTCAGGAGTAAAGCCAATAGCTTACAGCCCAATTTTTACAGAACTCCTCCGGGTGTTTTACTGGATGAAAAAATATATCGAAATAGTACACCAACTGATATTGACATTGAGACTTTTAAAATTGATTATGAAACACCGGTAAATAAAGGGAAATTAGAAGTTGGCGCAAAATATTCAAACGTAAAAACAAAAAATATTTTTGACTTCTTCAATGTAATATCAGGAGTGAATATTATGGATTCGTCACGCAGTGATAAATTTAATTATACGGAAAATGTAAATGCCGGTTATATAAATTTCACAAACCCGTTAGGAAAAAAATGGAGCATGAGAGCAGGGGTGCGAATGGAAAATACAATCAGTGAAGGAGATCTTATCAGCAACCATCCACAACCTGATGATACTGTAAAAAGAAATTATGTTGACTTTTTCCCAAGCGCTGCGCTAACACTTACGCCTAACGAAAAAAATTCTTTCAACTTTAGTTATAGCAGAAGAATTGACAGACCTAATTATTCAGACCTGAATCCATTTGAGGATAGAATAGATGAACTGACATATCAAAAAGGAAATGCATTTTTAAGACCTCAATACACCAATATTTTTGAATTTACACATACCTACAAATCACATTTTAATACAACTCTTAGCTATAGCCATATAAAAGATTTTCGCACTAACATCATTGATACAACTGAAATAAACAGGGTGTTCAGAACAGTGAAAAATCTTGCAAGCCAGGATATTTTCAATTTTAATTTTAGCGCACCATTTGCCATAACCAAATGGTGGAATACATTTTTTACAGTAAACGCATACAACTCATTTTATAAAGCAGATTTTGGTCAGAATAAAAAAATTGATCTTAATATTTTCGCTTATAACTTTTTTGCCCAGCAAACTTTTACTTTAACTGAAGGTTTGATCTTTGAGCTTTCAGGTTTTTATAATTCACCAACTATCTGGGGGGGTACATTTAAAACTGATCCTTTTTACAATGTAGATGCAGGATTACAAAAAGTTCTATTTAAGAAAAAAGGGAATATTAAAATCAGCTATACAGATATTTTTAAAACGCAAAAATTCAGGGGTATAAGTGATTTTGGAGGGGCTTATTTAGATATTAGCGGAAGAGGTGAAAGCACCCAGTTGCGAATTAATTTTACTTATCGTTTTGGAAACAACCAGGTAAAAGCTAACCAGCATAAAACCGGTTTGGAGGATGAAAATAAACGCATCAACAATTAATTTCCGCTTATTTTTTTTCTATATCAAATAGTGTATCTACAAAATCTTTTTTATCAAACACTAAAAGATCAGTCGCCTTTTCACCAACGCCAATAAACTTCACAGGTATTTTAAATTGATCAGCAATAGCCAATACCACTCCGCCTTTTGCCGTTCCATCCAACTTGGTTATTGCAAGCGCTGTAACTTCTGTAGCCGCTGTAAAATGTTTAGCCTGTTCCAAAGCATTTTGACCGGTACTGCCATCTAAAACCAGTATCACTTCATGCGGAGCATCAGGCATTACTTTTTTTATTGATCTTTTTATTTTACTAAGCTCTTCCATTAAATGTGCTTTATTATGAAGACGACCTGCAGTGTCAATTAAAATAACATCTACATTTTTAGCAATGCCGCTTTGTATTGCATCAAAAGCAACAGCGCTGGGGTCAGCGCCCATTCCATGTTTTACAATCGGCACATTCGCTCTCTCACTCCAGATAGTTAGCTGGTCAACTGCTGCTGCCCGAAAAGTATCTGCAGCACCTAATAAAACAGATTTGCCGGCTTGTGAAAAATTATGAGCCAGTTTACCGATAGTGGTAGTTTTTCCAACGCCATTTACCCCAACCACTAAAATTATATGAGGTTTATGACCGAATGGCAATTCGTAATTTTGGTAAGAAGTATCATTAGGAGAATCAACTAAAAGAGATTGTATTTCTTCTTTTAAAATAGAATTTAGTTCTGCTGTATTTATATACTTATCCCGGGCAACCCTTGCTTCTATTTTATCAATTATTTTAATGGTTGTATCAACACCAACATCAGCGCTAACCAAAGCATCTTCTAAATTATCCAGCACTTCTTCATCAACAGTGCTTTTACCGGCAATAGCTTTTGTTATTTTGTCAAAAAAACCGGTTTTGGTTTTTTGCAATCCCTCATCTAAAGTTTCCTTTTGTTGCTTTTTGCCTAAAAGCTTATCAAATATTCCCATACCCCCTTACCCCCTAAAGGGGGATTTTGTTTTAAGAATTTTTAAAATAAGAGTGTATAAATTTAGAATCATTTTCCGGAAGTCCCTTTAGGGATTTAGGGTTAAAACAAATAAAGCCATCCACCTCAGGCGGACAGCTTTATAAATAATTTTTACTGCAACGATTAGCTTTTCAAAAAATCTTTTACTTTGTCCTTATGCACGATACTTTCTTTAAAAGTATAGGAGCCTGTTTTAGGGCTGCGGACAGTGCGTACAACTTTTGTCCAGTTCTTTGCTTCTGTTGCAGCTTTTTGATCTTTTGTTTTTATCGCTGTTTTAGCTGATTTTGCCATTGTTATTTAATTTCTTTATGAACAGTAACTTTTTTTAATGTTGGATTGAATTTTTTCAACTCCAAACGCTCAGGGGTATTCTTCTTATTTTTTGTGGTAATATAACGGCTTGTGCCCGGAAGACCCGAAGTCTTATGCTCTGTGCATTCCATAATTACCTGAACCCTGTTTCCTTTCTTAGCCATATTAATAATTTTTAAAAATTAGATCCTAGAACCGTTCTTCCTCATTTCCTTAACCACACTATATAAACCGTTTTTTGCTATTGTACGAATGCCTTCAGTAGATAATTTTAAGGTTACCCATTTGTCTTCCTCCGCTAAAAAAAAGCGCTTGGTTTGCAGATTAGGTAAAAACCTTCTCTTTGTTTTTATATTAGAATGAGAAACTTTGTTACCTGTAATAGGTCTTTTACCTGTAACCTGACATACTCTGGACATATAATTTCCTTTTTTTTCGGAGGGCAAAGGTAAGGTAAT
>JADGPX010000229.1 GCA_017882215.1 Chitinophagaceae bacterium
CCGGATCAAAGAATAAGAATTTGGTAATATGTTTAAGTCAATTCTAATATTAAAAGCTCTCTGTTAGGGAGCTTTTGTATTTTTATAAAAACGTAAGCAATGGATGTAAAAATTGAAGAGAGCTGGAAAGAAGTACTGAAAGATGAATTTACAAAAGATTATTTTTTTCAAATTGTAACTTTTATTAAAACAGAAAAAGCTGCAGGCAAAATAATATATCCTCCCGGCTCTTTGATGTTTAATGCCTTTGGTAAAACACCATTTGATAAAGTAAAAGTTGTGTTACTGGGGCAGGATCCTTATCATAATTCCGGGCAGGCACACGGATTAAGTTTTTCTGTACCACCAGGAATTGCAAAGCCGCCATCGTTAATAAATATTTTTAAAGAATTACAAAGCGATCTCGGCATTCCTCCATCAGCTGATGGAAATCTTGAAAAGTGGGCTACACAAGGTGTACTTTTATTAAACGCATCTTTAACCGTAAGGCAGAATGAGCCCGGCAGTCATAGTAAAATTGGCTGGATAGAATTTACTGATGCTGTAATTAAAAAAATATCGGAAGAAAAAAAAGGAGTGATTTTTTTATTATGGGGCAGGTTTGCCCAGGATAAACAGGTATTAATTGATGAAACAAAACATCATGTTTTAAAAGCGGCACACCCCTCTCCTTTCAGCGCTGATAAAGGATTTTTTGGATGTAAACATTTTTCAAAAACAAATGAATTTTTAATGCACGAAGGCTTACAACCTATTGACTGGAAATTGAATTAAAAAATTCTACATGAGTTTTATTAAAGAAATTTTGGGAAGAATATTCGCTTTATGGGCTGCTTTGGTTTTTATTATAACAATGCTGCCTGTACTACCGGTTACGTGGGTACTTGGTTTAGTAAAGGAACCAAAAAGGATTGAGATATTTATTAAAGTTTCAAAGGTTTGGATATCGGTTTTTTTCTTTTTAACCGGATGCAGCCTTAAGATAAAAGGATTGCAAAATTTTAAGAAGGGACAGAACTATATAATTATTTGTAACCACAATTCTTTGATGGATATTTTGGTAACCGCTCCTTTTACACCCGGACCAAGTAAAACAATTGCAAAAATAGAACTGGTAAAGATTCCTTTATTTGGATTGATCTATAAAAGAGGTTCCGTTCTTGTAAACAGGAAAGATAAGAATAGCCGTATAAATAGTTTTAAAGAAATGAAAGAAGTGCTTAAGCTTGGAATTCACATGTGCATTTATCCTGAAGGCACACGCAATAAAACGACTCAGCCTTTAAAAGAATTTCACAACGGCGCTTTTAAATTAGCGGTGGAAACAGGAAAGCCCATTTTGCCGACGGTTATTTTTAATACAAAAAAAGCATCGCCTGCTGATAAAATATTTTTCTTTTGGCCTGTAAAGTTTGAGATGCATTATTTACCCACTGTGCAGGTTTCTTCAACAGACAATTATGAAGCGGTAAAACATGAGTTGCATGAATTGATGAGTGATTATTATGTTACACATCAAAAGCCGTCCTGAAAAGATCTGGTTCGGTTTATTCTCATATCTCTTAACAACCCTGATTTAGGGCTAATGTTGATACTGTAAAACCGGATTCTGCCAACAGGAGATATATTGATAGACATTTGCCAGCAGTGCATTTCTCTTGATATAGAAATTGGAATTATACCAAGCTGGCCCAGCGTAATATTATAAGAGCCATTTACGCCAATTTGCCATTTGGGAGATAGGTTTAATGTTCCGCCAAAGTTTACATTTTGTGAAAAATTGGTTTTAAAAGCTTGCATGATCTGGTTAAAAGGTCTGTCAATAGTTAGTGCATATGAAAAATTTACCGACCATGGAATATTAAAATCTGCATACTCACCGGGGTTATTTCTTATATATGCCAGCTCATTTTGATATTCATCAGAGGTGTAGCCGCTTCTTGTATAATCATATCCTTTCAGCTCAGGCTTTGAAGTTGTTTTACTTTTAT
This sequence comes from Chitinophagaceae bacterium, assembly GCA_017882215.1. Taxonomy (GTDB): domain Bacteria; phylum Bacteroidota; class Bacteroidia; order Chitinophagales; family Chitinophagaceae; genus Ginsengibacter. The sequence continues at coordinate 1,992 of JADGPX010000229.1, forward strand.
CACCTCCACGAAACTGGCTGGAGATAGAAACATTTCCACTAAGCAATCTGCCAAATGATAGCGGTTTTCTATTCCATAATAAAGTTTTTATTCTTTGTCCTTTTGCATCAGCATCATAAGGATCTAAATTTGCCCCTGCTGTTATATTTACCTTATTAAATAAATTACTTGATGCATTAATGTTGAATAAACTTAAAGCAAATGAATCAGCAAATAAATCGTAGCTGGTTCTAAAACTTAAGCCATCTATTAAGGATACTTTTTTTAATCCGCCGTTGGCTGTATCTTTTTTACTGCGCACTTTCATTTGTATGTTATTATCAACACCAAAAGTTATTGAGCCGCTGTGGTTAGATGCATAGGGGGAGCCAATATTTCTATCTGAAAAGTAAGAGAACTGGCTGAAGTTATGGCCTGTTGTATCTGTCTGTGCAAAATAATAATTTCTTTTATTTAGATCAGGGTGATAACTAAAACCAAGCGTGGGTGTTATTTCGTGGCGAATTGCCTGAATTTTAGAATTTTTATTTTTAGATGCTATCATACCAAATATCCTGGTAGATACTCCAACTCCAAAACTCATATCACGTGCTGTATAAAATCCTTTGGTAAAAGCTGTATCAAGCTTTTTGGCAGTGCTGTCCCATGTTTTTACAGATTTTGTTTGAAACCAGGTTTCATCATAACTAATTGAAGGGCTAAATTGAAAAGCGCCAACAGGCGGTAATGAAAGTGTTATCGGAATTGAATGATGTGCTCCGTATTGTAAAGTATCACGAAGATGTTTTAAAATATTACCTGCTGTATCATAAAAAGAAAATCGGCTTTTGGCATTTCCATTATAACCAATCCCAAGATTTTCAAACCACTTTGGTGTTCCTACTGCTTCTTTTTTTCTAAATGGATATATGGTGCTGATGCTAAATCCAACATCGGGTAAGTTAATATTAATAAGTTTATCTAATGTGTTTTGATCATGATTGGCAGCTATGGTAAGGTTATAAGTTTTATCTTTCCACCCATCACCAAAACCTTCAAGCGTACCGGTTTTAGAATATTGTATAGTTGAATAAAGCTGGTTGGTAATATTTCTATATGGATTATCCGGTACATGCGCATTATAGCCGCTGCTGGCGGCATTTACACTTGCGCTAAAACTTACGCCTGGCCTGGCTTTGCTATCCACCGCATGGCTCCATTGAATATTGTAGTCTCTACTTTTTGAATAATCCGGATCACCCTTAAAATTTGATTTAAAATTTTGTTCGCTAAATGAAAGGTTTCCATTGTAACGATATTTTTTTGTGTAGATTGGATTAATATTTAAAGTCCATCCTCCATAAGAATAAACATTTGCTCTTACAGTTACATCCCAATAATCACTCAGCACTTTGTAATATCCAAATCCCTCTAAACCCAAACCGTATTGCATATTTGATGTGAATTGCGGTGCAAGAAAACCGGAATGCCTTCCCTGACTTAACGGATAAATCCCAAACGGTAAATATATAGGAATTGGAACACCCTCAAATTCAGGATGAACTGGTCCTGTGATAGCAAGTTTTTTATTGATGAATTTTATCCTGTTGCTTACAAAAGCAAAATGAGGAGTGTCTAAATCGCACGTAGTTATTCTTGCACGCTTTACATAAAAAATATCGGTGTTAATTTTTTTGATCGTTTCTCCATACACATACATTTCTCCCTGCTGTGTGTAGGTGCTTTTTGTAATACCCTTAAGCGTTTTGGTATTAAACTTTATGTAATCACTTTGCGATGTCATGTCTCCTTGTTTAATAGTTGGCATTGCAATTACTTTACCGCTGCTGTCTCTTTTTATTGATGCAGTAATGTTTCCTGTAGCCTGCTCAAATTCTATAACAGGCGCACTTACATTATTATCCTTGTATTGGGTAGATGCTTTTTTTCCATACAAAGTAATTTTTTTTGAAGGCACGTCTAATATCATTGAATCATCAGCATTATATTCCACTACGGCATCTAACGAATCTTTAGAAATTTTAAAATCAATCGTATCTTTTTTTATTACGATGGTTGTATCAATTGCTCCATTTTTATTTCTTGTGGGAAATGTATCAGCATTTATTTTTGGTGCTACATTTGGGAGGGTAAATTTTTTTCCCGGCTTTATTGTATCCTGTACAGCAGTTAAATTATTGTGAAATGAATCTGATGGATGAAGTTTATTCTTACTTTGAACAGTTAATATTGTAAACACAAAGGCAGCAATCGATGCTAATTTATATTTTGAGATAACTTTTTTTGCGTTGTTCATAGCAGTAGTTAACAAAAATAGTTATAATAGCATTAATATTATGTGAAGGTTGAACTTTAGAATTACTAATGCGCTTTAAAAAATATTAATATCCAATGTTGAAAATAAAAGAGTCTTGTATTGCTTTATTTGCTGCTTTTGTATTGTTATTTTCTTGTTTAAATATTTCAGGACAGGCTCCTAAAAAGATCAGGACAATTATTGTTGATGCAGGACATGGCGGAACAAAGCCTGGTGCACATGCAGAAAATGAAGGTAGTATGGGTACTTATGAAAAAAACGTCACTTTAGCAATATCAAATAAATTAGTTGCAGAATTAAAAAAACAGTTACAGGGAGTTCAAATAATTCCAACACGAACTACAGATATCTATCAGGACGTCAGGGAAAAAGCAAGAATTGCAAACAGCTATCATGGGGATCTGTTTGTATGCATACATGCTGATGCATTGGATTTAAAAACGGGTTCAAGAATTATAGGATACCGAACTGAAACTTATACCACCACAAAATATATTGGTAAGGGCAGGCATAAAAAAAAGGTCGTAACTCCG
>JADGPX010000230.1 GCA_017882215.1 Chitinophagaceae bacterium
GAACTGGAAGAAAAAGTTGAGTTAGAAAAAAATATAAAACAGAAAGAAATTACCGAGGCAGTAATTATCGCACAGGAAAGCGAGCGCTCAAAAATAGGAAGAGAATTGCACGATAATGTTAATCAGCTTCTGGGAGCAACAAAATTGTATATAGATATGGGGAAAAGAGATGATGAAAACAGAGAATCTCTTTTATCCAGCGCATCAACATATACATTAACGGCAATTGAAGAAATACGAAAGCTATCTAAAATCCTTATAACGCCTTTAATAAAAGAGATAGGCTTAACAGATTCTATTAAAGGCCTTACAAAAGAGATAATGCTCGTACATCCGATCCAGATTTTATTTACTGCAAAAGATTTTATAGAAGCTGGGTTTAGCGATAAATTTAAACTTAACATTTTTAGAATTGTGCAGGAGCAAATAAACAATACATTAAAACATGCGCAGGCTAAAAAAATTAATATAAATATTGAAGATAATTATGGTAAGCTTTTAATTTCTATAGCCGATGATGGCATTGGTTTTGACACATCAAAAATAAGAACCGGTATTGGGATCACTAATATTAAAAGCCGCAGCGAATTATACAATGGCACCATGCTGTTAAATTCTGAACAGGGCAAAGGAACTACATTATCCATAACTTTTAATAAAACAGATTTGTTACTCAACAATCATAATGAATCTAATTCATAAAAATTTAAATACAAAAAATGATAAACGTTTTACTTGCAGATGATCATGTAATAATAAGAGCTGGCTTAAAAATTTTTATTGAGCATCATGTACCTCATTCTGTTATTGATGAAGCATGGGACGGTGATTCTGCTTTTAAAAAAATTAAAGACAAAGATTACCATCTGATAATATTAGATGTAAATATGCCTGACACTGATTCTTTTGGTTTGGTTAGCAATATTATTTCCCTTAAACCTGAAGCAAACATTTTAATGTTCAGCATGAATGCAGAAGAAATTTATGCTAAAAAATATTTACAGCTTGGGGCAAAAGGATATCTAAGCAAGGCATCATCTGAAGCGGAAATTAAAATTGCGCTTGATAATGTTATAAACGCTAAAAGATACATAAGCCCTTCATTAAACCAGGCGTTTACTGAAGAGGTTCTTGGTAAAAAATCAAGCAATCCATTTGATGATTTATCACCCAGGGAATTTGAAATTGTTCTGCATCTTATCAGGGGTGAATCTTCAGCAGAAATATGCCATGCATTAAATCTTCATACGTCTACTATAGGCACACATAAAGCAAGAATATTTGAGAAACTTCATTGTAGTAATATTATTGACATACGTGACCTGGCAAAAGTGTATAACATAATTCCCTCTGCATAATTAAATTTTAATAAAATAAGTAAAGAGTCAGACGGAGACCGTCAGACAATGTCGTTTAGTTAAGCAATACGGTCTCACTTGAATATTTATTATTGAATGTTGAGTGTTGAATATTTGTACTTGCCCAAAGGACTTCTTTCGGAGAAAAACACGCAATAATCAATACCTGCCTGCCGGTAGGCAAGTTCAACACTCAATTTTCAAGTATAAAATCCTTAACTAAATGATAATTCAGTAAGTAAAGAGTCAGACGGAGACCGTCAGACAATGTTAACATGGTTTGACCGTCCTGGTCTGACCATAAAAGATTAAAGAGATTCGTTTGCAAAATTATCAGAAATAATTTTATAAGATGTTTTAATAAATTTATGTAATCAGTTTATAGAAAATTTTCTATGTAGGATTGATTCATTCTCTATAGAATATTATGTTGAGTTTAATGAACTTTGCATAAGAAAATATCCAAACAACCAATCCTAAGAAAATCCATCCTAAGAAAACCCAAAAGCGTAAATGCTAACTGAAAAAACCACTGACCACGGTTAAATTAAATCAAAGCCTCAATTTGAGGCTTTTTTTATTTGCGTACTTTTGTGAAGTATGAAATCTGGTTTTGTAAATATTTTTGGTAAGCCTAATGCCGGCAAGAGTACACTGCTTAATGCTTTGATAGGAGAGAAGCTTGCTATTGTTTCTCCTAAAGTGCAAACCACACGCCATCGCATTAAAGGCATTTTAACCGGGGATGATTACCAGATCATCTTTTCAGATACACCAGGTATTATAGAGCCGAAATATAAGCTTCACGAAAAAATGATGCAGGCTGTAAAAAGCAGCCTTGACGATGCCGATGTAGCTTTATTAATTGTTGATATAAAAGATGACCTGCAGGAGGCAAATGAAATTTTTACTTCTCTTAAATTAAAAGTTCCGGCAATTGTTATTATCAATAAGGCTGATATAGTAAAGGATGAAGCGATAAATAAAGCAAAAGAATTTTTTCAGCATCAACATTATTGTAAAGCCGTTGCAGTTATTTCTGCCCTGAAAAAAAAAGGTATTGATGAATTGCTGAAAATAATTTTAGCGCTTTTACCTGATGGCGCTCCCTTTTATGAAGATGATAATTTGAGTGATCTGCCAACAAAATTTTTTGTGGGGGAGTTAATCAGGGAGAAAATATTTTATTTGTACCAGGATGAAATTCCATATCATGCAACTGTGCTGGTGCAGGAGTTTAAAGAGAAACATACATTGGTAAAAATTGCTGCAGATATTATTTTGCAAAGAGAAACGCAAAAAGGAATTGTGTTGGGCGAGGGAGGTAAAATGATAAAAGAATTGGGAACGCAGGCAAGAAAAGATATTGAGCAGTTTCTGGGAAGGAAAGTATTTTTAGAGCTGTTTGTAAAAGTGAGACCGAAATGGAGAGATAATGAATTACAGTTAAAGGAATATGGTTATTAATTTCTGAACCTTGACCTGCCTGCCGCAGGCAGGTTTGGGGAGATTTTTAGGATTAAAAAGATTTCATAAACAAATTATTTCTTTGCTTATTAATTTTTAAAAAAGATAATGAATTCGTTCGGAAGAATATTTAGAGTAAGCATTTTTGGCGAATCGCATGGCGAAAACGTAGGAGTAGTTATTGATGGCTGTCCTGCAGGTATATCTTTAATTGAGGAAGATTTTTCTGCTGATCTGGAAAGAAGAAAAGCCGGTGCTAAAGGCACAACACCAAGAAAAGAAGATGATGTCCCTGAAATTGTCAGCGGTGTTTTTAATAACAAAACAACTGGTGCACCCATTACTATTTTATTTAAGAACAGTAACACAAGAAGTGCTGATTATGAAAAACAAAGAGCTGTGCCACGACCCGGGCATGCTGATTTTGTTGCTTCTAAAAAGTTTAATGGTTTCCAGGATTACAGGGGTGGAGGGCATTTCAGCGGAAGATTAACGGTTGCATTAGTTGCCGCAGGTGTTGTTGCAAAAAAAATATTAGACCTCACCCCTAACCCCCGCCTGAACGAATCATTCGGGCAGGCCTCTCCAAAGGAGAGGGGGACAGCGGCAACTTCTGAAGCTGGGTACTTGACCAATTCTATTGAGCAGTGGAAAACAGTAATACCTTTTGCTAAAGAAAACAGGAAAGCCCCTACTGAAGTAGAAAATATTATGTGGCAGGAATTGAGGAATAGAAAACTCAATGGATATAAATTCAGAAGACAACATCCGGTTGCCGGATATATTCCTGACTTTGTTTGCCTGGAAAGAAAATTAATGGTTGAAATAGATGGCGGATATCATAATGAAGAAGAACAAAAGAAATTAGATGATGTTAGGGAGCAATGGCTATCGGAGCATGGGTATCGGATGATACGTTTTACCAATGATCAGGTATTGTATCAATTGCCGAAAGTTTTACAACAGTTGGGTGAAGCCCTCTCCTTTGGAGAGCCCGCCCGTGCCGGTACGGACGGGGGTTTGGGTGAAGTCAAAAACAGAATCAAAATCACTGCTTCAATTTTAGAAATTGGCGGAGAAACCGATCTTGATAAAGGCTTACAGAAAGCAATTGATGCAAAAGATTCAATAGGAGGAATTATTGAATGCCGTGTAAATGGATTACCAATAGGTTTGGGTGAGCCATTCTTTGATTCAGCCGAGTCATTAATAAGCCATGCTGTATTTGCAATACCTGCCGTTCGTGCAATCGAGTTCGGGACTGGTTTTGCTGCTGCAAAAATGTTTGGCAGTAAACACAATGATGCAATTGAAGATGCAAGTGGCAAAACAAAAACCAATCATGCCGGTGGGGTTGTTGGCGGATTGACAAATGGAAATGAACTTGTATTCAGGATTGCTATCAAGCCAACATCCTCTACTCCGCAGGAACAACAAACATTAAACATAGAAACCAATAAAGTAGAACCATTCTCTGTTAAGGGACGTCATGATCTTTGCATCGCTTTAAGAGTACCTGTAGTGCTGGAAGCGGCAACAGCAATTGTTTTAGCTGATCTGATGTTACTGGCACAAAAAATATCTACAAAATAATTATCATGCATCCTTTTATTGTTAATGCATCGTTGCAAATTCTTCCGATAGTAAATGATAAACATCCTTACAAATGGGTTGATGAGGCCATTGCTATAATTCAGAAATCAGGAATTAAATATGAGGTGGGGCCATTTGCTACTGTGCTGGAAGGAACTTATGATGAAGTAATGATGGTAATTAACAATGTAAACGAATATCTTTATTCAAAGGGTTGTGCCGAGTGGATTGCCGCAATTCAAATTCAATTAAGATGCGACAGAGATATTACTGCAGATGAAAAAGTTGCCAGCTTCAGGGCCTAATTTTTGTCGTATTTAATTTTCTCATCTTTTTAAAACTCACATCCAGTAATTCAAAATCTTTTGTATTGGGTATGCTGTAATGCCACCATTCTGTTTCCAAAGCTTTAA
>JADGPX010000036.1 GCA_017882215.1 Chitinophagaceae bacterium
CTTGATCTGAAAGTAGGAACAATATTATCAGCTGAAAAAATAGAAAAGGCTGATAAGCTTTTAAAACTTGAAGTTGACCTGGGTTTTGAAAAAAGAATTGTTGTTTCAGGAATTGCATTGCATTTTAAACCTGAAGAGATCGTAGGCAAACAGGTTGTTGTTGTTGCTAATCTTGCTTCAAGAAAGATGAGAGGAATTGAAAGCAACGGAATGATATTAATGGCAGAAGATAAAGAAGGTAAACTGTATTTTGTAAGTCCTGATCAAAAAATAAATGAAGGTTCAATTGTGAATTAAATTATTTTATGAATTCTATCTATCAAATAAAATGTAAACTGCTTTACACCAAGCCAGCCGTTTACAGAACAATATTGGTTGATAGTAATATGAACTTTTATGAGTTGCATCATATTTTTCAACTCTCAATGGGTTGGGGTAATTATCATTTATTCAATTTTCGCTATCATGATTATTGGTTGGAACTGCCGAATGAAGAAGATGAAACGGATAATGGTTTTTCAAGGTTTCAAAAAATTGATCCACGAGCAATAGCATTAAAAGAGTTTTTCATTTCTCCTAAATCCAAAATAATTTATACCTATGATTTTGGGGATAGTTGGAATCATGAAATTCAGTTACAAAAAATACTTGCACCCGATTCTTCAATAGCGGTACCCTATTGTTTAAAGGGTAAGTATGCTTGTCCGCCTGAAGATTGTGGAAGCATTCCCGGCTACTATAATATTATAGAGATTATGAAAAATCCAAAGCATCGTGAATATAAAGAATACCTTGAGTGGTTGAATGGGGAGCCTTATAATATGGAAGAGTTTGATATAAATCTTGTTAATGAAAATTTGAAAGACTTGAAAGAATATATTCACGAATGGGAAGATGATCAGTTTGATGAAAAAGGCAGATTAAAATTTTAAATTTTTGTCTCACGGTCTCCGTCTGACAATGTAAAAAACAATTGCAATATGCAAAAAAGAATAATTAAAAAAGTTGCTGTATTGGGAAGCGGCGTTATGGGAAGCCGTATTGCTTGTCACTTTGCAGGTATTGGCTTACAGGTATTATTGCTGGATATAGCACCTAAAGATGCCGCGGATGAAAAGAGCCGTAACAAGATTGTTAATGATGCTTTGGCTGCGGCTTTAAAATCAAACCCTTCCCCTGTTTTTACAAAAGATGTTGTAAAGAAAATTAAGACAGGAAACTTTACAGACAATATGAAGGACATTGCTGATTGCGATTGGGTGATAGAAGTTGTTGTTGAAAGACTTGACATAAAGCAATCCGTTTTTAATGAAGTTGAAAAATACAGAAAACCAGGAACGCTTATTACATCAAATACGTCTGGTATTCCCATCCACATGATGGCAGAAGGGAGAAGTGATGATTTTAAAAAACATTTTTGCGGAACTCATTTTTTTAATCCCCCACGGTATTTAAGGTTACTGGAAATAATTCCCACACAATACACTGACATGGAAGTGGTGGATTTTTTAATGCATTATGGTGATCTGTATCTTGGTAAAACTACAGTGCTTGCAAAAGATACACCTGCGTTCATAGCCAATCGTATCGGGGTTTTCAGCATCATGTCTATTTTTAATTTGATGGAAAAAATTGGATTAAACGTTGATGAAGTTGATGCACTCACAGGTCCAATTATCGGTCGTCCAAAATCTGCAACATTTCGTACGGCTGATGTTGTAGGTATTGACACATTGGTAAAAGTTGCAAAAGGCGTTGCAGATAATTGCCCTAATGATGAAGTCAAAGAAGCTTTCAATATTCCGAATTGGTTAGGAAAGATCGTAGAAAATAACTGGCTGGGTGATAAAACAGGACAGGGTTTTTTTAAAAAGATGCCCCCATCCCCTAAAGGGGAAAAGGAAATTTATACTTTGAATTTGCAAACATTCGAATATGCTCAACGCAGTAAACCAAAATTTGCAACGATTGAAACTGCAAAACCTGTTGATGATCTTAAACAAAGATTGAAAATTTTGGCTGCGGGGCAGGATAAGGCAGGTGAGTTTTACAGGCAATTTCATTACAGTTTATTTTCTTATATCTCTAATCGTATTCCTGAAATAAGCGATGAAATATACAGGCTGGATGATGCAATGAAAGCAGGGTTTGGATGGGAGATTGGAGCATTTGAAACATGGGATGTATTGGGTGTTGCCAAAACTGTAGAAGCTATGAAGGCTGCAGGCTTTACTGTTGCAAACTGGGTAGAAGATATGCTGGCAAAGGGTTTTACTTCATTTTATAAAATTGAAAATGGAAAGCGTTTGTATTACGACGTGGCTTCTCAATCATACAAGCCGATACCAGGTGGCGAGGCATTTATTATTATGAGTAATAATGCAGACAAAATAGTTTGGAAGAACAGTGCCTGCAAATTGTATGATCTGGGTGATGATATTTTAGGACTGGAGTGGTTTACAAAAATGGGAAGCATTGGTGGTGAAGTTTTAGAAGGATTAAATAAGTCAATTGCTATTGCAGAAGAAAAATATAAAGGGTTGGTAATTGCAAATGAAGGTCCGCAATTTAGTGCCGGGGCAAATGTGGGAATGATATTTATGCTGGCTACAGAACAGGAATATGATGAGCTTGATATGGCAATCCGCATGTTTCAGAATACGATGATGAGAGTGAGGTATTCGGCAATACCCGTTGTGGTTGCGCCTCATGGATTGACATTGGGTGGCGCTTGCGAAATGAGCCTGCACAGTGATAAAGTTCAGGCGGCGGCAGAAACATATATTGGTCTTGTTGAATTAGGAGTGGGACTTATTCCCGGTGGCGGTGGTACAAAAGAATTTGCATTGAGGGCAGCCGATGAAATGCATCCCGGCGAACCTGAAACAATCACTTTACAAAACAGGTTTTTAACTATTGGCACTGCAAAGGTTGCCACTTCTGCATTTGAGGCTTATGATCTTGGTATTTTAAGAAAAGGAAAAGATGAAGTGAGCATGAACCAGTACCGGAGAATTGCTGATGCAAAGCAAAGTGTTGTTGAAATGTACGATGCAGGCTATACAATGCCTGTTCAAAGAAATGATATAAAAGTTTTAGGAAGATCAGGATTAGGAATGCTATATGCAGGTATTAACGGAATGTTCCGTGGCAACTACATTACAGAGCATGATGTAAAAATTGCAAAGAAGCTTGCCTATGTAATGTGCGGCGGCGATCTTAGTGAACCAACATTAGTAAGTGAACAATATCTTCTCAATTTAGAAAGAGAAGCCTTCTTAAGTTTATGTGGCGAAAAGAAAACGCTTGAGAGAATTCAAAGTGTTTTGAAAGGTGGCAAGCCGGTAAGGAATTAACAACATGGTCTGACCGTCCCGGTCTGACCATGAAACTAATGGATCTGACGGTTCCCGTCTGACCATACTAATACAAACTTAATTTTGATATGAATTTTATTCCCGATAATATTTATCATATCTACAACCAGGGAAATAATAAACAACAAATTTTCTCCTCTGATGAAGATTATCTTATTTTTTTAAAAATAATAAGAAAGTGTATTTCACCTCATGCAGAAATCATTGCTTATTGTCTTATGCCTAATCATTTTCATTTTTTAATTTATGCAGATGATAGGGTAAATACAATGATAAAACAAGGTGGGTTATTAATTGATCTTCTAACAAATGGAGTAAGGAAATTGCTAAGTGGTTATGCAAGAATTTATAATAATCTTCATAATCAAACTGGTTCTTTATTCAGGCAAAAAACAAAATATAATTGCCTTTCTGAAATAACCATTCCTTCAAATTCTATAAATACTCATCAGGATTATTACTTTAATTGTTTCCACTATATCCATCAAAATCCATTAAGAGCCGGTTTAGTAAAGCGATTGGAAGACTGGGAATATTCTTCTTTTAAAGATTATGCATTATTAAGAAATGGAACAATTTGTAATAAAGAACTGGCAAGTAAATTTTGTTCTTACGATCCGGAAAATTTTATTAAAACATCTTATGGAATTATACCTGATAATATTATAAATGAATTTTTTTAATTTGCTTCATGGTCAGACCGGGACGGTCAGACCATGTTAACATTGTCTGACGGTCTCCGTCTGACAATGCGGTAATATGGTTGAACTGTTATGGTAAAAAAAAATAAACTCTTTATTACTATGGTCAGACCGGGACGGTCAGACCATGTGAAAATCTCTACATTTGTCTTGTTAAAAATCCAATATGAAAAAGATCCTTTTAATTCTTCAGTTTAGCGCAACAGCATTTTTCGGTATTGCCCAAAACAAAATGCTTACGCTGGAAGATGCGTTGGTAAAGAACAAAACTACTTTAGCTCCCGAAAATCTTCATCAATTACAATTTGTTTATGGCACTGACGACTATGTTTATCTGAAAAAAATAACTGATAAAGATGTTTGGGTAAGAGGAAATTTTAAAAGCAGTGAAGTTCCTTTTCTTTCTCTTGATCAGCTTAATCAAAAACTTAAAGCGGCGGGAAGTGATACCGTATCTGCAATGCCTGTCGTTCAGTTCAACCAGTCTGCTGAATGGATCATGAAAGTAAACGGAAGTAAGATCGCTCTTAATCCTGCTACAGGAAAAATAAGAACGATTATAAATAAAACAATTTCTAATAAAGAAAATGTGGAAGAAAGCATCGGTGGCTATGTTGCCTATGTGGATAGTTTTAATTTATATGTTACCGATGGCACCTTTACAAAACAGGTAACAACAGATGGCAGTAAAGACATTGTATATGCATCTTCGGTACATAGAGAAGAATTTGGAATTACTAAAGGAACGTTCTGGAGCAACAATGGTAAGCAGCTTGCTTTTTACAGAATGGATCAAAGTATGGTTACTGATTATCCTATCATTGACTGGAGCCAGCGTCCGGCAAAAAATGTAAATATCAAATACCCGATGGCAGGAGATAAGAGTCATCATGTAACAGTTGGCGTTTACAATGCTGAAACGCAATCAGTGGTTTGGGTAAAGACAGGCGAACCTGCTGAACAATATCTTACCAACATTGCATGGAGCCCAGATGACAAATACATTTTTATTGCTGTATTAAACAGGGCGCAAAACTATATGCAGCTTAATCAATACGAAGCAGCATCCGGACTTTTTATGAAGACTGTTTTTGAGGAGCATGATGATAAATATGTAGAGCCATTAACGCCAATGTTATTTGTAAAAAATAACCCTGCAGAATTTATCTGGCAAAGCAACCGTGATGGATGGAATCATTTGTATTTGTATACAATAAACGGAACTGTGTTAAAACAATTAACCAAAGGTAACTGGGAAGTGTTGGATGTAAAAGGTTTTGATGACACCGGCGAAAATTTATTTTATGCAGCAACAGAAGAATCTCCCATCACAAGAAATTTATATGAGGTCAATTTAAAAACAGGTATCTCTAAGCGAATAACACAGGGCGCTGATGTGCATACTGCACAGGTAAGTAATGATGGAAATTCTGTAATAGATAACTTTAGCGCTACAGATATTCCAAGAACGATACAGCTGATTGATACCAAAGCCGCAAAAACAAAATTGTTATTCAATGCTCCAAACCCTTTAGCCGGTTACAGTTTGGGCAGGCTTAGCATCTTTACGATTAATAATAAGATTGGAACGCTTTTGTATTGCCGCATGTATAAGCCTGTAAATTTTGACAGTACAAAAAAATATCCTGTTATTGTTTATTGGTATGGTGGTTCACATGCACAGCTGATAACTGCGGGATGGAATGGCGGTGCCGGAGATTATTGGTTTCAATATATGGCAGAGAGAGGCTACATTGTTTTCAGTCTTGATACGAGAGGAAGTGATAACCGTGGTAAGGCTTTTGAGCAGGCAATGTTCAGAAGGATAGGCGATGTGCAGATGGAAGATATGATGAGCGGAGTAAATTATTTACAAAGCCTGCCTTATGTTGATCAAAAAAATATGGGCTTGTTTGGATGGAGCTTTGGCGGATTTAATACTGTAGATTTTATGCTTAATCATCCTGATGTTTTTAAGGCCGCTGTTGCCGGAGGCCCTGTTACTGACTGGCGATATTATGAAATAATGTACACCGAGCGCTATATGGATACACCGCAGGAAAACCCGCAGGGATACGCTGCTACAGATCTTACAAGACAGGTAGACAAATTAAAAGGAAAACTTTTACTGATACATGGTCTTCAGGATCCTGTGGTGGTGCAGCAAAATTCCGTTCGTTTTGTAAGAGCCGCCATTGATAAAAATATACAGGTTGATTATATGATCTATCCCGGTCATGAGCACAATGTGCTGGGTAAAGACAGAGCACATCTTTATCAAAAAGTAACGGATTATTTTATGCAGAATATACCCCCAACCCCCGTCCATACCGGCACGGGCGGGCCTAAAGGGGAGTGAGGTATCGTCCTTTGCGAATCCCGATGAATGATTTGTGCGTGGGAATCGGGATGTGGCAATCTCATTATTGAGTAAGTGAAAATAATTTAGTAGCCGGCATTTGCATTTCATAGTCCCGCAATTGCGGGATGTCACTCACTTCAACTTTTTCATCATTGTTCAACAACTCTTCGACAGGCTCAGAGTGACAACTAATTGTTATTTATTGTACTAATGCTTGTCAGGCTGAGCTTGTCGAAGCCTTGCTGAATAAATAACTTGTGTACAAGAGTGTCCTTCGATAAACTCAGGATAAACTGCCAATGAAATTGATTGAAATATCTGCAGATGGCTACAAAAATATTTTTCTAACTCCCGCTTATCCTTCCTTTCTTATTACTTACCACTTTTTCCATATCTTTAAAATCTGCTACAAAATTATAATCTGCTATGCCCATCTTAACTGTTGAAAATCTTTATAAAAATTATGGCTCTGTACAGGCGCTTAAAAATGTAAGCTTCAGCGTTCCTTCAGGTTCAGTGTTTGGGATATTAGGACCCAACGGTAGCGGTAAAACAACTTTGCTTGGTATTATTATGGATGTGCTTAAAGCCACGAAAGGAACTTACCGTTTGTTTGATGCAGCACCTACAGCAGATCAGAGAAAACAAATAGGAACTTTACTTGAGACACCTAATTTTTATCATTACCTCTCTGCTCAAAAAAATCTTGAAATTGCTGCTGCCATAAAAGGTGTGAGCATAGAAGATATTCCACGTGTATTGGAAATTGTAAATCTTACCCAGCGGAAAGATTCAAAGTTCAGTACCTATTCTCTTGGTATGAAACAAAGGCTGGCACTAGCTTCGTGCCTTTTGGGCGATCCGCTGGTAATGGTTTTTGATGAACCTACAAACGGGTTAGACCCTGTGGGTATTGCAGAAATAAGGGAGCTGATAAAAAAGTTATATCTACAGGGCAAAACCATCATCATGGCAAGTCATCTGTTGGATGAGGTTGAAAAAGTTTGTACGCATGTTGCTATTTTAAAAAAGGGTGAATTGATTACAACAGGAAATGTAAATGAGATACTGGCTAATGAAGATATTGTTGAAATAGGCTCGGAGGATAATAAAAAATTATTGCTGATATTAAAGTCATTAAATAATTACAGCAACATAAAAGAAGCAGATAATTTATTGCAGTTATTTTACCCGGTAGGCACTGCAAACCTGGGCGAAATAAATAAACATTGTTTTAATAACGGGGTTGTTTTAAATCATCTTCACTTAAAGAAGAAAAGCCTGGAAGCTAAATTTTTTGAACTTACAAATAATTAAATGTCATGATGAATTTATTAAAAATAGAATGGCTTAAAATAAAAGGGTATAAAACTTTTTGGATATTGACTACTTTATTTTTAGTAAGTATTTTAGGAGTTAATTATTTTGCTTATAATTTCAAACAGGCTGTATCGCAAGGCAATGCACAAGCCAATATTTTATTTGGGTCACCATTTAGTTTTCCGAACGTATGGCACACAGTAACATATCTTTCAAGTTTTTTATTATTCATCCCGGGGCTGATGATCATTACTTCCATCACCAATGAATACAGTTACAAAACGCATCGCCAAAATATAATTGATGGCTGGAGCAGGTTGCAATTCATTCATGTAAAAATTGCGTTGGTTGTTATCATTTCGTTTCTTTCTACAGTATTTGTTTTTTTAACTTCTCTTCTCTATGGTTCACTTGCCGGCAGTACTTTTAGTTTTGATAAAATTGAATTTATAGGATACTATTTTATACAGGCATTATCTTATAGCATGCTGGCTTTATTGCTTAGTGTATTAATAAAACGGTCAGGGCTTTCCATCGGACTTTTCTTTTTATATTCTTTTATCATTGAAAATTTTTTAGGCGCTATTCTGAATAATATGGGTGGTATTAAAAGTGCCAGCGGTCCGGGAGATTATCTTCCGCTGAATACAACGGATAATTTAATTCCCTTTCCTTTCTTCAGAAACATTGTGCAGTTTGGTACGCAACCATCTCTTTATATTTTGCTCGGCTTAAGTGCAGTGTATCTTTTTTTATATTATTTTTTCTCTGTAAGAAAGTTTCAAACACAGGATCTATAAATTGTCTGAACCATGACCTGCCTGCCGCAGGCAGGTTTATAGCCTGCCCGACTGGCGTCAGTCAGGCGGGGATTTAAAGATTTTGGGATTATGATTTATTGTCTGTTAGTTTTTTCAGAGCTGCATCGATGGATGGATATAAAAAAGTAAAACCAGCAGCTTTTATTTTTTCACAACTTACTGTTGCGCTTTTTAATATCTCTGTGCTTCTTTCTCCCAAAATTAATTTTAATAAAAATTGCGGTACATGAACAGGAATGTAAAATTGTCCCCTCATCATTTTGGCTAATTTCAAAATGAGTTTTTTATTATTTACAGGCAATGGTGCAACAGCATTATAACTTCCGGATGATTGTTCATTTTCTATTGCATAGATAAACATACGGCAAAGGTCATCTATATGTATCCAGCTAAGCACTTGTTTACCGCCTCCTAAAATAGCGGCAATACCAAAGCGTAAAGGTTTTTTAAATTCAGCAAAGGCACCACCCTCATTGCTTAATACAATGCCAGTTCTGAATTTTACCAATCGTTTATTAAGTTTAGTAACAGGCTCTATACTTTCCTCCCATAGCCTGCAGGTTTCTCCTAAAAAATCTTTCCCTGACGGATCACCTTCAATAAATGATTTGTTCGTTACTCCCTCTCCATTTTTGGAGAGGGCTGGGGTGAGGGAATACCATCCTATTGCGGAAGCAGAGATAATTGCTTTTACATGATTAGTATTTTCCTGTAAAGCCCTGATCAAAAGTTCGCTGCTCTTTGTTCTGCTTTCAACAATTTCTTTTTTATATTTTTTGGTCCACTTTTTTTCCATCACACCTGCACCGGCTAAATGAATAATATAATCTGCTTTTGCTATTGCATCACCATCTATTTGTTGTTCATCAATATTCCAGTTGGCAAACGTTATTTTTTCATTCTCAGAAGTTTTATCCAGACTGCGACTCAGAATTATTACTTCATATCCATTATTGGTTAAATGTCTTGTTAAATTCTTTCCAATAAGTCCCGTTCCACCCGTTATCAGCACTACAGGCATAATAATTAGTAATTTAGTTGATGTTATGGATCAGTAATTATTTAGTAAATTTAATCTTAATAATACCGTATGAAATTTAGAAGGTTACTTTTTTTAACGCTTATGCTTCCGCTGATTAGTGTTTCTCAACGCATTACTTATTCACAGCCCGAAAATGAAGATTCAAGAAGCCTGGATTTTGAAATTATTGGCAAGGTGAGTGGCAATTTTCTAGTTTATAAAAACGTACGAAATAGATATGCGGTAAGTGTATATAATAATGATATGGGTTTAAAAGAAAGAGTTAACCTGGATTTTATGCCGGATAAAACGCTTAATGCAGAGTTTATAGCTTATCCGGATTTTAGTTATATAATTTATCAATATCAAAAAAGAAACATTTTGCATTGCATGGCTGCCAAAATTGATGGTAATGCTAAAAAGATAGGAGAGCCTGTGGAACTGGATACAACACAGATTAGCATTTTTGCAGATAATAAGATCTATAATATGATTAACAGTGAGGATAAGCAAAAGATAATGATCTTTAAAATTCAAAAGAAGTATGATAAGTTTAATTTCAAAACGCTTCTTTTTAATTCCCAATTACAATTGCAGTATACATCAAGAATGCAAATGCCTTATGATGACCGCAGAGATGCATTCAGTGATTTTTTTGTGGACAATGACGGCACTTTTATTTTTGCAAAAAGCATAAAGGATGGCAGCAGAGAATTAGTTTCAAAATTATTTTTATTTACAAAAACACCTTTGTCAGACCAGTTTAATGAAAATGAACTTCCTCTCAATAAAACTTACCTTGATGAGGTAGCACTAAAAGTGGATAATGTTAATAAGCGCTATCTTTTAAATTCATTTTACTACAATCAAAAGCGTGGGAATATTGATGGATTGTACACTGCTATCTGGGATAAGCAGGCAAACAAATTACTTGTGCAGAATATGGCAGAATTCAGCGATTCAATGAAGAGAGAAGCAAAATCAGACGGGTCAATAAGGTTTGCCTATAATGATTTTTTTATCCGCAATGTTGTATTAAAAAAAGATGGCGGATTTATTTTATCTGCTGAAGATTTTAGTTCGCAATCACGGTCCAGTCCATGGAACCGTATGGATTATTTATATGGTTATCCCTATATCTCCTCTTATGATTATTACCTGTATTCCCGCTCATCTGATTGGTATTATTACAGGCCAAGAAATACCAACTCTTTAACCAGGTATTATTATAACAATATCGTGATTATGAATATAGATAAAGACGGGAAACTAGTGTGGACGAATGTTATACGCAAGGATCAATATGATGATGGTGATGATAATTTTCTTTCGTACCAGATAATGAATGCAGGAGGTGAACTCCACTTTTTATTTAATGAACTGGAAAGAAGGGACCAGCTTATTTCTGATCAGAGCATTGACCCTGATGGTAAATTAACAAGAAATCCTACATTAAAAAGCCTGGATAAGGGTTACCAGTTTATGCCAAGGTTTGCAAAGCAGGTAAGTGCAAAACAAATCATTGTGCCGTGTATGTACAGAAACTATATTTGCTTTGCAAAAATTGATTACTGAAAACGTTTAATGGTTTAATAGTTTAATGGTTTAAAAGTTAGAGATTATCTTTTGCCGAACAACAAAATCAATTGTTACAAACCTTTAAACGTCTTAAACGTTTTAAACCTTTTAAACTCGTACTGTGGTAGGCATTTTTAAAGCCAACAATCCCTTTAATACATTTTTATTATTTATCTACGGATTGCTTTTAAAGCTTGCCTGGTTTGTACATCCTCATATACCCATTGCACAAAAAACGGATGGATTCTTATTCAGGGAAATACTTGCCAAATTGGAAAATACCGGCGCACAGTTTCCTTTAATTTATCCTGCTATAACATATTTTTTAATATTTACGCAGGCAATTACTTTTAATAAATTAATTAACGATCAAAAGATGATGCAGCGGGCTAATTACCTGCCGGCAATGAGTTATTTACTGATAACATCTATGTTTAGCGAATGGAATGTATTAACTGCTCCATTGGTAATAAACACTTTGTTAATCTGGGTTTGGGCAAGAATGAGCACTTTATATAGTAACACAAATCCCAAGTCAACGCTTTTTAATATCGGGATGATGATCGGCGTTTCTACATTCTTTTATTTTCCTTCTCTTGCCTTTGTTTTATTAATTGTATTTGCATTAATAGTTTCGCGGCCATTTATATTAGCAGAGTGGATTATTTCATTTTTAGGAATTTTAACTCCTTACTATTTTTTGTTTTCATATTTATTTTTAACTGATAAATTAGATGGGTATAAGATCCCTCAATTTGAGATCAGTTATCCGCATTTCCATAAAAATTATTGGGAACTGGCCGGTATTTGTTTGGTGTTGATTTCTTTTTTAATAGGCGGATTTTTTGTGCAGGCTAATTTTAGAAAGCAGCTGGTGCAGGTTCGCAAAAGATGGAGTCTTATTTTACTGTATTTGGTAGTCGCCGTGTTTGTGCCTTTTATAAATGCAACCCATACTTTTGAATATTGGATATTAACTGCTATTCCATTATCTGCTTATGTAGGATGTGGGTTTTTATATCCGGTAAAAAGATGGCTGCCATTGTTATTGCATTGGCTGATGGTGATTGTTGTTATTGTTATCAGTTATGGTTTAAAATAATTACAAAACTTATCTTTACACTATTAAAAAAAATGTAATGAAATTTGGAGTTGTTGTTTTTCCCGGCTCAAATTGCGATCGGGATGTTATAAGCGCTTTACGGGATGAATTGAAACAGGAAGTTATTGAGCTGTGGCATAAGGATAGTGATCTATCCAAATTTTCAAAAGAGGATTGTATAATATTACCCGGAGGTTTTAGTTATGGTGATTATTTACGTTGTGGCGCCATAGCAAAGTTTAGTCCTATGATGCAAAGTGTAATTGAATTTGCAAACAATGGCGGTAAAGTTCTGGGTATTTGCAATGGCTTCCAGATATTATGCGAAAGCGGTTTACTTCCCGGTGTTCTTTTACGAAATGCCAACATGCAGTTTGTTTGTAAAAATGTTTTTATTAAGAATGAAGGAGGAGAAGTAATAAAAATTCCGATAGCACATGGTGAAGGCAGATATTATGCAGATGCAGAAACGTTGGAAAAACTGAGTTCACAAAAACAAATATTATATCGCTATTGTGATGAGAAGGGAGATATGAATGAGAATCTTAATCCTAATGGCTCTACCGAAAATATTGCGGGTATTTGCAATAAACAAAGAAATGTATTTGGTATGATGCCCCACCCTGAAAGAGCCTGCAGCACAGCATTAGGCAATATTGATGGCAAAAAAATTTTTAAAGAACTGTTTTCTATAAACTAAAGTTAAAAACCTGATATTCTATTCAATACACCTCTTATCTACTTTGATACTTGTAAATTTGTGTAAAGTTATAATATGAAGAAATTAATTTTTACTTTGGTAGCGTTGTGTATCTTAACTGCTTCCTATGCACAAATTTTAAATCCTGTTACGTTTAATTACTCAGTTGTAAAAAAAGGAAATGATCTGTATGAGGTTCATGTAAAAGCAATGATAGAACCTAAATGGCATATCTATTCTGTAAAGAATCCTGATGGAGGCGCACAGGCTACCGAGATAAAGATTAATGATGGAAAGATTGTAGGTGCTGTTAAAGAGAATGGAAAATTGAAAACTGCATTTGAAAAAGAGTTTAACGTTAATCAAAAATATTTTGAAAGCTCGGTAGACTTTGTGCAGTTAGTTAAATTAAAGCCGGGAAATAAGAAAATTACAGGCACAATTAATTATATGGTTTGTAACGACAGGCAATGTCTGCCACCAAAAGAAGTGGAGTTTAAAATAAAAATGTGATGTGGAGGTGTCAGACATTTCTAAAATGTCAGACACCTGTTTTAAAAACAGGATAGCATATTGTTATCCTATTTTTTTATCTTGCTTTGTATGAAGAGATTAAAAATTTTTCTAACTGCTTTGTTTTGTATTTCCGCTCTTATCGTTTTTGCACAAACAGATACAACAAATCAGATCAAAATAGCACCAAAATCTTTGATTAATACTTTTCTTGATGGGTTGCGTTGGGGATTTATTTCTGTACTGCAGCCATGTTTGTATGCAATGTTCCCCGTTACAGTTTCATTTTTTTTAAAGCGTAGTAATACAAGAGCACATGGAATAAAAAATGCAACACTTTATTCTATTTCGATTGTTGCAATATTTACAATACTTGGTTTGCTGCTTACAATTGTATTTGGGCGAGATACATTGTACCAGATCTCCAGCAGTGCCATCTTTAATATTTTTGTTTTTTTATTGTTTCTTCTTTTTGGAATTTCCTTTCTTGGCGCTTTTGAAATTACATTGCCTGCATCATGGACAAACAAAGTAGATTCCAAAGCCAATATCAGCAGTTTTTCGGGAATATTTTTTATGGCGCTCACTTTAGTCCTTGTCTCATTTTCATGCACTGCACCTTTTATTGGTAATTTGTTGATAGATGTCAGCCAGCAAAAAGAAAGAATAGGTCCTGTGGTTGGTTTTCTGGGGTTTTCAATTGCTATTGCATTGCCATTTGCATTTTTTGCATTCTTCCCAGGCTTATTAAATAAGATCGCAAAATCCGGAGGATGGCTTAATACTTTAAAAGTTTCTTTTGGTTTTATTGAACTGGCAATGGCGTTAAAATTTCTTTCAAATGCTGATCTGGCTTATCATTGGAGGCTGCTCGACCGTGACGTATATCTTTCTTTATGGATAATTCTTTTTGGTTTGCTCGGTCTTTATCTTTTAGGAAAATTAAAATTTAAACATGATGATTATTTACCATTGAATGATTATGGGCTTCCTTATTTATCAGTAACAAGAATATTTTTTGCCATTGGTGCATTAGCTTTTACAGTTTACATGATTCCTGGTTTGTGGGGTGCTCCATTAAACGGAATAAGCGGGTGGCTTCCTGAAAATAAAACACAGGACTTTAACCTGGAAAAATTGATAAGAAGTAATAAGATTTCAGGTAGTAATTCAATTCAAAATAATAATTCCTTTGAATTAATTATAAAGCCAAAAAAGTATATTGATATTTTAGAATCAGAAATACCCGGTGTTGAAACATTTTTTGATTTTGAAGAAGCTGTTGCTGCAGCCAAACAAATGAAACACCCTATAATGATAGATTTCACGGGACATAGCTGCGCCAATTGCCGTAAAATGGAGGCAGAGGTTTTATCAAAGCCTGATGTAAGCAACATGCTTCATAAAGATTTTATTGTTGCATCATTGTATGTTGATGAAAAAAGAGAGTTGCCTGAAAGTGAAAAGTATACTTCTAAGTTTGATAACTCTGTTATAAAAAATGTAGGCGCTAAAAATCTTGATTTTGAAGCAACCATTGCCAACTCCAATGCACAGCCATTATATATTTTTGCTGATGAGCAGGGAAAGATTATTAAAAATGCCGGCGGTTATGAATCGGATGTTGATCGCTTTGTAAAAATTTTAAATGATGTGAAGGCTGAGAATAAAAAGAGATTTCCATAAAAAAAATCCTCTCCGCAATGCAGAAAGGATTTAATAATTATTGGGGGTTACAAAGTTATTTATAAAGCTATCTGCTTTTCAACCACCATCTTTCTTAAATTAATAAGACCATAACGCATGCGTCCCAAAGCTGTATTGATACTGCAGTTGGTTAACGAAGCAATCTCTTTAAAGCTGAGATCAGCATAGTGTCTCATAATGATAACTTCTCTTTGATCTTCCGGCAGTAATTCCAGCATTTTTCTTACCCTGTCGTGGCTTTGACTTTGCATCATACGATGGTCAGCGCCGGGTTCAGAAAAATTAGTTACTTCAAAAATGTCACGGTCATCATTGGTTTTAATGGCAGGTGTGCGTTTTACTTTTCTAAAATGATCAACACAAAGATTGTGTGCTATTCTCATAGCCCATGGTAAAAATTTACCTTCATCCGTGTACCTGCCGGTTTTTAGGGTGTCAATTATCCTGATAAAAGAATCCTGGAAAATATCTTCGGCAAGATATTTGTCTTTTACCAGTAAATAAATTGAGGTGTAAATTTTGTCCTTATAACGCAATACAAGGGTTGAAAGGGATTCAGTGTCGCCATCCATGTACAAATGAATAAGCTGTTGGTCGGAAAGATTCGTAAGGGATTTCATAAAACTTCTACATTTTGGTTTATTGGATATTGTTTAAAATTTTACCAATAAATAAGTGGGAAGAGTAGAAGCTATTGCGATAGGCGAAATAGTTTTTCATCTTTACTTGAGATATTGGAGGAGTGAAATTATACAAACTTTTCATAAAAACAAGTTTTTTCATAATTATTTTTAAAATATTTTTTTGATACATAATAAATTTAAATCCTTCTTATTGCATACGCATTGCTAAAAAATATTAATTGGAAGTACTTTTGCAATCCGCATGAGTACAGTAAAATCAGTTAAAACAACAACTCCCACAGTTAAAAAGAATGAGCGAACAAACGGCATCCTTATTAAAGGTGCCCGTATGCATAACCTTAAAAATGTTACGGTAGAAATTCCCCGTAATAAATTAATAGTGGTTACAGGCGTTTCCGGCTCGGGTAAGTCATCACTAACAATTGATACGTTATTTGCAGAAGGGCAAAGAAGGTATGCCGAAAGTTTAAGCTCTTATGCCCGCCAGTTTATGGCAAGGATGAATAAGCCTGATGTGGATTATATAAAAGGACTTTGCCCCGCTATCGCAATTGAACAAAAAGTTACAACACGTACGCCACGCTCTACTGTGGGGAGCATGACTGAAATTTATGATTACCTGAGATTATTGTTTGCAAGGTTAGGTAAAACTATCTCTCCAATTTCAGGCAGAGAGGTGAAAAAAGATGATGTAAAAGATGTTGTAGAAGCAATTATCAAATTAAAAACAGGAGACAAAGTTTTATTGTTAGTTCTTTTTAAACAACATCATAAAAGAGATATAAAAGAAGAATTAAATATCCTGATGCAAAAAGGCTTTTCAAGAATTTATGTAGATAAACAAATTCTAAGAATAGAGGACATAATGGAAACGAAAGATTTTAAATCTTACTTCCAGCATCGCACAGCATATGTTCTTATTGACAGGTTAGTGGTGAAAGATTTTGATGAAGATGATATACATCGTATATCTGATTCTGTTAATACAGCTTTTTATGAAGGAGAAGGTGAAGTTGTTTTAGAAATTAATGGTGACAACGTTTTGCAATTCTCCAATAAGTTTGAATTAGATGGATTAAGGTTTGAAGAGCCGGTGCCAAATTTATTTTCTTTCAACAACCCTTATGGCGCCTGCCCTACATGTGGTGGTTTTTCACTGGTGCTTGGCATTGACCCTGACCTGGTAATTCCTGATAAAAGATTAAGCGTTTATGAAAATGCTATTGCGCCGTGGCGTGGAGAAAAGCTTGGCTTATGGAAAGAAGCATTGATAAGAACCGCAAAGCGTTTTGATTTCCCTGTTCATAAACCTATCCTTGATCTTACAACCGCAGAATACAATTTATTGTGGACGGGCAATGATCATTTTGGAGGCATCAATGATTTTTTTAAAGAGGTTGAACAAAATTTATACAAGGTTCAATACCGTGTTTTATTAAGCCGCTATCGTGGCAGAAC
>JADGPX010000231.1 GCA_017882215.1 Chitinophagaceae bacterium
CTCGATAGTTCACTTCAATTAATAAAGCCAATAAATGATTAGCATGTAAAAATTCAAAAATGAAAAAAATAAAAATCTGCATTTTTCTTATTTTACTTTTTCTGAGCCCTTTTGTTTCTACTGCACAATATCCGGGGCAATATAAGGAGAAGATAAAAATGCCGTTGCAAACATCTTTAAAAGTATATAGTTTCGATTTACAGGATGTGAGATTATTGGACAGCCGCTTTAAAGAAAATATGGATCGCAATGGAAAGTGGCTACTTTCAATGGACATCAACAGGCTGCTTCACAGTTTCAGAATAAATGCGGGTATAAAAACCAATGCAACTGCTTTGGGGGGTTGGGAAGAACTGGATGGCGAATTGCGTGGACATACTATCGGCCATGTGTTATCAGGCTTGGCATTGATGTATGCATCTACCGGAGACATAGCTTATAAAAATAAGGGAGATAGTTTAGTAACAGCATTGGCAGAATGCCAGAAAATACTTAATCAGGATGGTTACCTAAGTGCCTTTCCTCAAAATTTTATTGACAGGGTTATAGCTGGTACAGATGTTTGGGCGCCCTGGTACACCTTGCATAAAATTTTTGCCGGAATGATTGACATGTATTTATATGCAGATAATGCAGAGGCATTAGATGTGGTAAATAAAATGTCTTCATGGGCTTATAAAAAACTTTCTACTCTTACCCCTGAACAATTAGCAGTAATGCATAAAACAGAATTTGGCGGGATGATAGAAGCCTTTTATAATCTTTATTCAATCACAGGGAATAAAAATGATTTGAAACTTGCAGATATGTTTTATCATCATGCAGTATTAGACCCGCTTGCTCAGCAGCAGGATAAACTGAACAGGTTGCATGCTAATACACAATTTCCTAAGATTATTGGCGAAGCCCGCGGATATGAATTAACAGGTAATGAAAATCAAAAAACAATTGCATCTTTTTTTTGGCAAACGGTTATTAATAATCATACCTATGCAACCGGTGGTAATAGTGATAACGAACATTTTTCCGAGCTTGGAAAATTATCGCAACACATGAGTGTTCGCACCACTGAATCATGCAATACTTATAATATGCTTAAGCTAACAAAGCATTTATTTAGCTGGTATGCAGATGCAAAATATGCTGATTATTACGAACAGGCATTATACAATCATATACTCGGTTCGCAGGATCCTGAAACAGGAATGGTTTGTTACTTCATGCCTTTTAAACCCGGATCATTTAAAGTGTATAGTACACCACTTAATTCGTTTTGGTGTTGTGTAGGTACAGGATTTGAAAATCATGCAAAATATTCCGAGGCAATTTATTTTCATGATGATAAAGGCTTATACGTTAACTTATTTATCCCTTCGGAATTAAACTGGAAACAAAAAGGTATTAAAATAACACAGGTAACCAATTATCCTGAAGAACCAAAGACAATATTAAACATTGAGACAAATCATGTAGTGGATATGCCTGTTTATATTCGTTATCCATCATGGGCTGTTTCAGGAGCATCAGTAAAAATAAATGGTAAAAATATTTCAGTAAATCAAAAGCCTGGCAGTTATATTGTTTTAAACAGGAAGTGGAAAAATGATGATAAGATAGAAATTACTTATCCTATGTCTTTACATTTAATTGCTACACCCGATAATCCAAAAAAAGCTGCAATTGCTTATGGCCCGGTAGTGTTAGCCGGTGCAATGGGAACAGAAGGAATTAATGATCCTGCTCCTTTTGCAAAAGATCAAAATGATCTAAATAAATATCCAATTCCTTCTGATATTTCTGCACAGTTAAATACCAATGGTGGTAACATTACAGACTGGGTTAAGCCTGTGGCAAATCAACCTTTGCTTTTTACAACTGTAAAAGGTATAAATTCTAAAGAGATAACTTTGAAACCTTATTACGCAATAAGTCGTGAACGATATGTGATATATTGGGATTTGAAATAAACATATTAGCTGCTGTTCCGATCATAAAAAATTAAATTCATATAATGAAACGATTGCTATTTCTGCTGCTCATTGCGCAATCATCTTTTGCACAACAAAAAACATTAGTGCTTTGGTACAGTCAGCCGGCAAAAGATTGGAACGAAGCATTACCGATTGGAAACGGAAGATTAGGCGCAATGATCTTTGGAAGAGCGGGCGATGAATTGATACAATTAAATGAACAAACGCTGTGGACTGGCGGTCCCGTAAATCCCAATCCAAACCCTGATGCGCCAAAATATTTGCAGCCTGTACGGAATGCATTGTTTAAAGATAGCATAGGACAAGCCATAAAATTATTGCGCAAAATGCAGGGGCCAAACACTGAAATGTATCAGCCATTAGGTGATATAATTTTAAAGCAACAATTGAATGGCGAAGTTTCAAACTACTACCGTGATCTTAATATTTCTAACGCTACGGCAACAACACGTTTTACAGTAAATGGTGTTGAGTACACAAGAGAAATGTTTTCCTCAGCGCCTGACCAGGTAATTATCATTCGGCTGAAAGCCAGCCAGCCAAAGGCTTTGAGCTTTAGCGTTGGTGTTAATCATGAATTGAAATTTAGCAGGATGATTACAAGTGATAATGAACTTGTATTAAAAGGTAAAGCAAGAATTACCAATGATGAAAGAAGAAATCCCAAGCCCTTTATTTACGAAGATAGTCTTCACCAGGATGGAATGCGTTTTCAATTCAGGATAAAAGCAGTTACAAAAGATGGTGTGGTTAGCCATACCGATAGCATACTTACAATCTCTAATGCAACAGAAGTTCTGTTGTATGTTTCTGCAGCAACAAGCTATAACGGCTTTGATAAATATCCTGATAAAGATGGAAAAGATGAAGAGAAAATTGCAAAACAATTTTTACAGACTTCTTTAAAAAAAGATTACAAACAATTACTTGATGCTCATGTAAAAGATTATCAAAAATATTTTAACAGGGTGGTGTTGTCATTAACTGATAAATCTGCAGATGATCAGCCCACTGATAAGCGTTTGACTGATTATAGAACAACAGGAAATGATCCGGGCCTGGAAGAATTGTATTTCCAGTTTGGCCGTTATCTTTTGATCTCAAGCTCAAGGCCGGGCGGTATTCCGGCAAATCTGCAGGGCATTTGGAATAAAGAAATTCGTCCTTCATGGCGCAGCAATTACACAACCAACATCAATGTAGAAATGAATTACTGGCCCGCAGAAATGTGTAATCTTTCTGAAATGACTGAGCCATTAATTCAGCAAATAAAAAGATGGGCAGTGAACGGAAAAGCAACTGCAAAAAATTATTATAACATGCGTGGCTGGGCTGTGCATCACAATTCTGATATGTGGGCACAAACCAATCCTGTTGGTGAAGGTGGCGGTGATCCAAAATGGGCAAACTGGGCTTTGGGAAGTCCATGGCTTTCTCAGCATTTATATGAGCATTATCGTTTTACGTCAGACAAAAAATATCTGAAAGAAACTGCTTATCCTTTGATGAAAAGCGCTGCAGAATTTTGTCTTGACTGGCTGGTTGAAAAAGATGGAGTATTGATTACTGCTCCGTCTACATCACCCGAAAATGTTTATGTGTTGCCAAACGGAACAAAAGGCTCAGTAACCATTGCATCTGCAATGGATATGGAAATAATCTGGGATCTCTTCACCAACATAATTGAGGCCGATAGCATTTTAAATATTGATAAAGATTTTGCTGCATTACTAAAAGCAAAGCGTGCCAAATTGAGTCCTTTAAAAATTGGTAAAGCAGGAAATCTTATTGAGTGGTATGGTGACTGGAAAGATGAAGATCCGCAGCACCGCCATGTATCGCATTTGTTTGCATTGCATCCCGGCAGGGAAATATCACCATTGCTTGATCCAAAGTTTGCTGATGCCTGTCGTAAAACACTTGAAGTTCGGGGTGATGGCGGAACGGGTTGGAGCAAGGCATGGAAAATAAATTTTTGGGCACGCCTGCTTGATGGAGATCATGCCTACAAAATGTACCAGCAGTTGCTGGATAGCTCTACCATGAAAAATTTATTTGATTCGCATCCGCCTTTCCAGATAGATGGAAATTTTGGCGCTACTTCAGGCATTGCAGAAATGTTATTGCAAAGTCATTTAAACGAAATTCAGTTATTGCCGGCATTGCCATCCAAATGGAAAGATGGGCACGTACGAGGCTTGATAGCAAGAGGTGCATTTGAAGTGGAAATGTTCTGGAAAGATGGAAAGCTTACAAAAGCATTCATCACTTCTAAAGCTGGCAATATTTGTAAACTTCGTACTAATCAAAATAGTGCAATTAAAGATATAAAAACTACCAACACAACCGCTCAGTTAAACAATCAAACGCAATACATTACATCATTTGCAACAGTTGCAGGTAAAACGTACGAGGTTGTAATAAAGTAATTTAATGAGATCATTAGTTTGTATAACACCGGGAGAATTTGAATACAAAGAAGTTGAAATACCTTCTTCAAAAGCAGGGCATTCATTACTCAGGATTAGCCGCATAGGCATTTGCGGAACTGACCTGCATGCCTTTGAGGGAACTCAGCCTTTTTTTAATTATCCAAGAATATTAGGGCATGAATTGGCTGCCGAATATGTATCAGGCGATGCAGAAGGATTTGAGCCTGGTGAAAGGATAACATTCAGCCCATATTTTTATTGCGGTAAATGTATTGCCTGCAGATCAGGAAAAGAGAATTGCTGCAGCAACATAAATGTTTGTGGTGTTCATGTAGATGGTGGAATGAGAGATTATCTTTCTGTGCCTTCTTACTCT
>JADGPX010000232.1 GCA_017882215.1 Chitinophagaceae bacterium
TTTTAAACATACATTACTTAACACAAGGCAACTGTTAATGGCATAATCCAATAATGTTAGCCCGCCAAATGGCATCTTCATCAACCTGCCTTTATCAATGATGCAGTACACCTGCTGCGATTTTTCATCAGTATATGTATTTACCATTAAGCCTCCTTTACGTGCTGAGGCTTTCCAGTTCAATGTGCGGATATCATCGCCGTGAACATATTCTTTTATCTGCTCAAACTCCATACTATGGCCTATCTTCCGCAATCTTTTACTCCCTGTTTCTGATTGTATAGTGGCTCCGGAAAGAAGATCGTATTTACGAAGCTGTATAAAAGAAGGATAAACAGGAACCATTTCTTCTGCATCAATTGTATTGCGCCTAACCAATAATCCAAGCAGAGAACTAACGAACAATAAAATATTTCCAAAATGATATTCACCTCTCTCTATCGGACGTAAAGTATAAACAAACTTTTGCTGCTCTTTCGATTTAAAATATGCTTTTCTTTTAAAATCCCTTATCTGGAATTGTTCAGGCAGCTCATCAATTATTTGCATATTCACAGGAAAAGAAAATTCATTTTTTATTCTTAATTCAATTTTATTTTCATCACCATTACTTAACCTTTCAGAAATGATACGCTTTGCTGAAGGCTTTTTACCGGAAAAGAATAGGAACAAATAATCCAAGAAAATCAGAACTAAAAAAGCCTGGAAACAGATCTTTGGAATTTCACCTAAGGCAGGAAAAAAAAAGCTGACAATAAAAAAAAGTATGCAGCCAACCATTACCATATAAAATCTATTGGTAAGAAAAAGATCGCCGATATATTTTCTTATTAAATTCATAAAACTCTTTGTAGTCATTTGTCATTAAGTCATTAGTCAATGAGTTAATCCTATGACCATTGACTATTGACTATTGACCATAAACTACCTCGGTACTTCTATATTTTTAATTATACTTTCAATTAATTCATCAGCGGTAACACCTTCCATTTCTTTTTCCGGAGTTAAAATGATACGATGACGCATCACAGGTCCTGCCATTTCTACAATATCTTCCGGTGTAACAAAGTCACGGCCCTTTATAGCAGCATTTGCTTTTGAGGAACGCAATATTGCAAGTGATGCCCGTGGAGATGCACCTAAATATAATGACGGATTATTGCGGGTTTCATTAACGATCTTTGCAATAAACTCCACAAGCTTTGGCTCAATAATAATTGAATGTATTGTTTGCCTGTATTGCGCAATTTGCTGTGCAGATAAAATTTTACTTACATTATCAAGCAATGCTGTTTGTGTTTGTGCATGCTGGTTTGTAAGGATGGTGACCTCTTCTGATAAAGAAGGATATTTTACATCAATTTTAAAAAGAAACCTGTCTAACTGCGCTTCAGGCAAACGGTAAGTCCCTTCCTGATCTATAGGATTTTGTGTTGCCAAAACAATGAATGGAAAATCCATTGCATGTGTAACGCCATCAATTGTCACTTGTCTTTCTTCCATTACTTCAAACAAGGCAGATTGTGTTTTTGCAGGAGCCCTGTTTATCTCATCTATCAAAATAATATTACTGAATATCGGTCCCCGTTTAAACTGGAATTCAGCAGCCTTAGGATTAAAAACAGAAGTTCCCAAAACATCACTCGGCATAAGATCAGGAGTGAATTGAATTCTTGAAAAGCCAATATCCACGATCTTTGCCATTAGTTTGGCTGTAAGCGTTTTGGCAACCCCCGGCACACCTTCAATTAATAAATGGCCATCGCACAATAAGCCGATCATCAGAAGGTCAACCATTTTATATTGACCTACTATCACCCTGCCTATCTCGCTGCGAATATCCGTGACTGCTTTACTGAGTTGAGTAAGATCAATGCGTTGCTGAAATAAATTTTCGTCCATCAGATTTTATTTTTATAAAATTTTTGAATCAATTCATTAAGCCTTAACAGCTCTATATCATTTACATTTTTGCCGGCATTTATTTTATCAATTGTGCTGAATAATTTTTGCGTCAAATCAATTGATACACCACTTTTCCTGGATAGTGAATTCATAAATTCATTGTTAACCTGGTTAGTATTTAAAAAATAACTGTTTCGAATGTGCTCATAAAAATAGGTTATCATTTTTTCAGCAATATTTTTATTATTTTTCTTCTGCAGGTAAAGCCTTCCTACCGTTTCAGTAAAGGTTACACTGGTATTGGTGTTTGGTTTTATCTCGTTAATTACTCTTTGTTTGCGTTTTATATTTACCAATATGTATAAAACCAAAGCACTTATTGCAAGACAAAATGCCCATAACAATGGCGGGTTTTGTTTAATTACATTAAAAGAAGAAAACTTGTCTTTATCGTCATCACCGGAATTACTGTTACCGTTTCCGGATGTTTTCTTTCTCCTGCTTATTGTTTGATTTTTATAATACTCATCCCAATAAATATTCTTTGGCTCAAATCTTAACCAGGATAATACCTTTTCCAAATATTGATAATTATTCGCTGTCAATAAAAAATAATTACTGAAAGTCCGTGGTGCAGCATGAAGGTATAAGCGCCCTTTGCCAATAAAAATAATAATATAGTCAGGCTTTCCCGCTTCATTAACACCCAATACTCTTGTATTTGCAGAATCATAGCCTGAAAAAGAATTTAAAAATGGATAGTAATAATATTTATAAGCAGGAGCTTTGTAATCACCAAAATCCCCGCCTGACTGATCCCGATAGCTATCGGGACGGGCAGGCATCTTAACAAATGTTTCATTCATTTTGCCATGTACCTCACTTACAATTTCACCAAACCTTTCGGTTTCACATTTTATTTTATCAAGCAAATGCTGGTCAATATAATCGGCAGCAATAAACATATCGTTTCCCTCTTTTATAAAATCTACCATTGCTTCAGCTTCATCATTGCTTACTTCAAGATTTTTTGCAAGTAAAAAGTATAATGAATACTGGATGTTGGATGAATAATCTTTTATATTTTTCCAGGTTACATCAAAAGCTTCTACATTGGTCGCAACATACCTGTCATTAAATAATTTTTTAAAATGATTATAAGCCACATAAGAACCAAATGGTTTTTTATCATCTTTTTTATATGTTTCATTCAGTGATGGCAGCGATCTTATTTGTTGCTGACGGCAACTCATTATCAATGAGATCAACAAACAGGTTATTAAGTATGTGATATTTTTATTCAAAAAAGACCTCACTCCAATCCCTCTCCAAAGGAGAGGGGCTTGAAAACCTGTACAGGCTAAGGATTTCAGAAAAATATCGAAATTTTTACCAGACAAAAATTATAATTTTTGATGAAAAGATTTATAGTCGCTGAACAGTCTATTGTAAACATCCTCGCCAATTTCGAATTTGCCATACCATACATATTCATAATTCAATGTAATGGCAGCAAAATCATTTTGATAAGGTTTGCCATGCAATTCATTTACATATTGGTAATTGGTTTTATCTGCTGAAAACTGCAGCAACCCGCTGCCTGAAAGCTTCTGCAAGGTTTGTAAATACGAATACCTGATGGCTAAGCGATAGTTTTTATTCATTACAGCCCGAGATATCAGCTTATCGTATGCCGAAGGATCTGACATGTCCTCTTCTTCTTTTTGAATGTCAGAAATATTTTTATAAGAACGGTTTCTCCTAAAAAAATTTTCATCAAGAAATAATTTATAGATTATAAAACCAATAAGAAAAATTGCCATTACCCATAGAATTATTTTTACTATAGGCTGATTAAAAAAATTTAATTGTAGCCTGGTATTTACTTGTTCTGAATTTTGAGGGATATTCTTTTTACGTTTTAAAGAACCGGTGTTACTAATGCTGAAGGTATCTACTGTAAGATCTTTAGTTTGTCTTAATAAACTATCAAGGTACTTCATGTAAGCAAAATCTTTATCCCCTTTATAATCCTGCATGGAATCCGTTTCAAATTTATTCCTGCTTAAAACTGTATCTCCCAAAGATCCAGGTGGTGTAAGGTCTCCGGTCTTTTCTGCAATGGAATCAACATTGCTGTTTTGAGCTAACAGTTTTGTATTACAAAACAAAAAGATAGAACCTGCAAATAATAATTTGATAATGATATGCTTCATTTTGCTGCAGGCGCTTTAATAATTGTATCACCTACCAGCCGCACTCCTTTTTTATGTAAGCGGATAGGATACAAAACAAAATACCAAATAATAAAAAAGAGTGAAGCTGCCAGGATCAGCAAACTAACAGGAACAGGCAAGCCAATATTTCCCGGGTCTTTATCAAACGTGTTGCTCATTAAATGCGTTATATAACTTTCAAAAAAAGCGGCAACAATAAAAATGGGAACCAGGCTTATGCAAATCTTCATGGCATCTTTAGCGGCTCTTAAAAAAGATTGCTTTCGTGTATATGTTCCTGGAAATAAAAAGCCGAAGCCTAATATCAGTCCGGCACAGCTTGCAATAACTATTGCAGAAATTTCCAGCGTGCCATGTATCCATATTACCATTACTGATTGCCAGCCTAATCCCTGTGAAAAAAAAATGTATTGAAAACAACCGAGCATTAAACCGTTATGCCACATTAAATAAATGGTGCCGATACCAAATAATACCCCATACACTACCGCTTTAAAAGCCACGCCAATATTGTTATAAGCAATATGTACAAACATAGAAAAAGGATTGGCATCTTTATAAACGTTGAATGGATCACCTTTTTGAATACTATCTATTGTTTTATCATAATAGCCGGGCTGCACCATGTTATCAAAAAAATCA
>JADGPX010000233.1 GCA_017882215.1 Chitinophagaceae bacterium
AAGATGGATAACCAAACCTTGAAACATCCTGGTACAGCAATGCAGATGTAAAGCTGTTCATGCCAAGCGTTGCAGTATAGGCATGGGTTAAAGAAAAATTAGTGAAAATTTTATCAAGGCCTTTTATCCTGCTAAGTCCATTGTACGATACCCGCCAGTTTGGCTTTGGCAATATACCTCTGAATGGATTTGATTTTAATCTTGGATTATTTTGTCTTATCAACGAAACATTATTTGGATCCTGCCCTGTATATGCTGCAATAAATGATGGCACCAAAACATCGATGGCGTATCGGCCATAACCTTCATAATATCCATCCGGATTTAATTTTTGGCTGTATGGGTTTGCTTTACCTAAACGCTCTGATAATATTTTTCTGTAATCCTGGAACTTTACAAATGTTTCAGAAACCTGGTTAGGGTTATACTTGCCAAACAAAGTTTTAAATGCAATGTAACTCACATTAAATCCGCCGCCTGCATACGGACTTAAGTGCGCAAAATTATTTCCTGTGCCTGTTGTGTCTTTAAATAATTCAGAATAATTTTTATTGAATGTTTTATCTACGTTCACATCAATTGTAAAATCACGGAAGGGCTCTAACTGGGCTGTTAATGAAAGCCGCTGATCAAAAGTTTGCCTGAACAATTCATTGAATAAAGTATCTCTTGTTATCAAACCTTTTTGTGCAGCTCTGTTAAGCCAGACGGAATCAGGTTGTTTGCCTAAAATAAAATCAAAGCCCGGGGCCATGCTTCTGAAATTCTCACCGAAGAATTGTGTACTGTCAGTATAGCCGGGCAATCTTGTATTGCTGGTTTGAGATAAAGTTGCATTGATAGTTTTTACACTGGTTAATAGTTTTCCAAAAAATCTTGCTGCGCCACCAATCCCGTCAGGGGCTTTAACTTTAGCTAATGTTTGCTTTTTGCCTTTTGCTGTATCAGGTCTATTTATTTGCGGCTGTGCTTGCAGTACAGGCTGATCTAATGCTCTCAGAAATTTTGATTTGCTGTAAAGTTTATTAAAGTCCAATTGCAGATTTGCTTCTTCCTGCTGGCCATTTTCTAAAAAATTTCCCAGGTTATATGCCAGCCTTGATGCACCTATCCATCTATAATTTGCTGCATATTTTAACCGTAGTGTTGTCCAGTTAATTAATGGAAATTTAGTTGTAGGAAAGTTGTATGAAAAATTAGCGGTTTGTGTAAAGACAACATTTCTTCCGCCTTTCCAGAAATTTTGTTTTACGGTATCTATTTTTTCTTTTGTATCCAGTCTTCCATAAGGCTCATCAACCGTTGAATTATTGAGTGCAGAATAATCAAGATTTAATGAATGTGTAAGATCCCATCTTACAAGATAATTTCTGTCAATAGTAAAATATTTATCATAGGTTTCAGGGGTATTGTAAACAATATTTTTAAAATCACTTACTACACTGCGGGGCTTTATCACGCCAAACTGCCTGAACACATCTGCCCGGAAACTTAGCTGTGAAGGAACAGGATTAAAATTAAAATCTTTTATCAGATCAAGCCAATGTGATTTTGTTTTAATAAGTTTTTTAAATGGCTCAAAATATTTTGGATGGGGAGAGAAGTTGTAACCCAGGCTAGCCCTGTGTTTGGTAACATCATTATATTCTATCAAGGGATTGTGAGCTTCTGTTTTTGTATAAGAATAACTGAGATCAATATTTGAAATATCATATATCTTAGGTTTTTTACCATTCGTTTTTATTTTGCGTACGTTGGTAAAATTTAATGTTTTAATAGAAGTAAAATCAATTGCATTAGCTCTTATAGAATCTTTTTTAGCCTGCGTTTGAGCGTTATTTATTTTGTCTTGTAATTTTATATCAAGATCATAAGGATCATATTCCGGAGTGCTCACCGCTTGTGAATAGCTTGCATAAACGGGGATGGATATTCCGGCTTTTTTAGGCAGCAGTTTTCCGAGTTCAAGGTTAGCTGCTGCATCAAATTGAACAAAATTATCTTTATACCTTGCAGTTATTCCTTGCTCCAATGTTCCAAATCCGTTGGTGTGTGTATTGGCAGAAAGAGAGATCGTTCCAAGATCAGCAAGGTTTGCATCAATCCTGCCTAAAGCAGCCCAGCCCCCGTTTTCATCCATTGCAGATAAACGTAATTCATTAACCCATATTTCTCCGCAGGCATCAGATGTTGCATTAGTGTTTTCAACACCCAATAATATACCTTTTACTTCGCCAAGATTTGGATTACCCATTATAGAATAGGTTTGGCCATTCGCCTGCAATTGCCTGTATATTTTATTAAGGGAAACGCTGGAAAGATTTCTTGCATTTTTAATTTGTGTTAATACCTGGAGATCGAGATCAAGACTGTTTGAGGGGATCCATAAAGTGTCGTTATAAGCATTACTGTTAGGATCAAGTTTAGTTGCAGCATCTAACGGAGTAAGATTTAATGGAATTCTTACCTCATAATAATTGCTTACAAAATCAGTTCCTAACCGAACTACTGCAGTAAGATCATTATTTCTCAAATTGCTGAAAATATTTTTCTTCTCTGCATGAATATACATCTGCAGCTTGCGGAAATTTCGCAGATCTTTATTGGCAAAAGTTTGAAATACCCCTTTGGCGCTGTCTTTTCTAAGATTGCAAAACTGTAGTGTCATTGCCTGTTCATTTTGCAGCAGGGTAACGCCGTTATTACTCAATGTTTGCACTCTTTCAATTTCCCGTGGCGTGCGGTAAGGCAAAGGAGTGCGTTTATCATTTTCTTCAATATTTACGGCACCAACATTAAAATCAGTTGTAGATGTGGGTGAATAAATTCCGGTTGAATCAATTTTGTATTGAAAATTTCTCCATGTATTTCTTACAAGATCTAATTTACCAAAACGAAGTACTACACTATCATCAAAATCAGTTAAGAACATTCTTATAAAACGGATTGATTTAAAATCAGGAATATTACCCACTTTCTTGCTATAAGAATCAATCGGTATTCTAAGCTGGTACCATGTTTCATTGCGGGAACTTCCATTAGCTAATGTTACTGTAACAATTTTTTTATCAACGATATAATTCTGCCCAATATTCATTTGCGGTGAAGTGGGTGGCTGAAGATCCACGGTATATTGAAAATATTCTTCCGTTTCATTTAATGTATTATCCCTGTTCAAATCTTCCTGGTCAGGATACAAAGTTGCTGCAGATGAGAACTGTGCATTGTTATCTGCCACCGGTGAATTGCCCTGCGGATTATTGAACTTTTTATACCTGCCTAAAATGCCTATGTTTTGTGCATCCAGATCGGCACCGCGATAATAATGATAATCATCGCTGGAAGGATCAGTCAACGCATCTAAATAAACTTTTGAGTTTGCACCAAATGTTGTTCGCAAAATATCAAGATAATCACTTTTCCTTTTTATAGCTTCATCATTATTATTCAGTCCGTCAAATCCTACATCCTGGTATTGCCTGTCGTTAGGATCATTGCTGAATGCATTGGTAACCTGTATCGGATTTCTGGGAACCCTGCCCCAGATGGATGTATCTACCTGCGATGGTGCATTGGGAGTTGGCAAACCATTCTCATAAAATCTTCTGCTGTCTTTTAAAACATCTTCTGATACATTACCAAGATCTATGTAAAATTTTCCTCCGGTACTTGATGGTTTTAAAATGAATGGATCCTGCACCCAGCATTCTACAAATTCAATATTAGCCGTTTCAAAATCTGTCTGGTCTATGCTGCGCATTAAACCTCCCCATCTATTTTTAGGAGACAATAATTTACCATTTGCATCTACTTTGCTGGCATCATAATTATATGGTCCACGCATTGTAGGGTAATAAGCAAGATCAAAAGTTATCAATTGATTTTGTCCAAAGTCGGTGGTTCGTTGCGGAAAAATTTCTGATTGTGAAACAGAACGTACTCTCGGATCAGAAAGTTCAGTTTTATTTCCTTTTAAAGGATTGGATAAACTGCTAACATCCTGCAGCGTAGGCTCTATCTGGTACCAAGCAATTTGTGCTCTGTTCTTTCCATAATCAAGACTGTTATTAAGTGCAGCTTCGGGAAAAAGAATATTGCCATTTGCATCTGTTGCTCCTAATGGTGTAGATGCAAGCGCCCAGCTAATTGGGGGAAAACGAAGATCAATATCACTTTTACTGCCTTCAAAATTATCTATGTAAATAGTACCGCTGTTGCCTTTACCAATTTGAGGCGCATGACCCGGTTGTAAATAAGCAGCTTCTACATATGCAGTAATGGTAGAAGGTGCAGTTGTTTTATAAAAAGGTAGCTTCTTTAAAAATTTAGTTAAGCGGGGAATATCCTGGCGATAATTCATATCCACACCATACATTGTATTGCGGATCGGGTCTTCACCATAATCCACTTTTGTAAAGAAAGGTCTTTCGCCAAGCCGTACCATTGTACCGCCAAAAGACAATTGTTTTCGTGCTGTATTTTTTGCAAGATAATCCAGCCGCAATGCCATGTAATTTTTTTGCTGTAAACCAAAGCTGGCGTTATTTTCATAATTTACCTGTACGGGTAATCCTGCATTGGTAATTGCCTGGTTAATTATTTTTATTGTTCCAAGATCATAATTGATTGTATAATCAATATTTTCTTTTAGCTGCTGTCCGCCTGCTGTTACAGTAACTGATCCTTGCGGAATATTGTAGCCAATACTTATATCGGATGATGATGATGTTTTTGC
>JADGPX010000037.1 GCA_017882215.1 Chitinophagaceae bacterium
ATCAAACAAAAATTAAATATTGAAATTGGTGGAACAACACAAGATGGGTTATTCACTTTAAAAACTGTAGAATGCCTTGGTGCCTGCGGTTATGCACCAATGATGCAGTTTGGAAAAACATATCGTGAACATCTTACAAAAGAAAAAGTAGATGCAATAATTGATGAGTGTGTAAAGAATGCAACAACTAATAATTAAATTTTTTTATGAGAATCATAACTGCCATATTAAAAGTTCGGGAACATCGTAAATCGGAAAAATTTGTGGAAGTGGAATTTCTTGTGGATAGTGGTGCTGTATACAGCCTGGTCCCAGGTATGCTTACAGATAAATTTGATATCAGCTGGATGTTTAATTGCCAGTTGCAACAACAAGATAAAACGCTCGATATAACAGTATAAATTTATGCGAAAATTACTTTTAGAAAAAGCAAATATTGAAGGCATCCGTGGCTACGATGTATATCGCCGTGAAGGCGGTTATAAAAGTGTGGAGAAAGCTTTAAAGATGTCTCCCAATGATATTGTGGAAGAAGTAAAGAGAAGCGGCTTGCGAGGTCGTGGTGGTGCAGGGTTTCCTACAGGAATGAAATGGAGTTTTTTGGCAAAGCCGGAAGGTGTTGCAAGGTATCTTGTTTGCAATGCTGATGAAAGTGAGCCCGGTACTTTCAAAGATCGTTACCTGATGGAATTTATTCCGCACCTGTTAATAGAAGGTATGATCGTTTCTTCGTTTGCTTTAGGTAGCAATGTTTCCTACATCTACATAAGAGGTGAGTATGATTGGATTACCGATATTCTGGAGAATACAATTGCAGAAGCAAAGCAAAATGGTTTCTTAGGGAAGAACATTTTAGGCAGTGGATTTGATTGTGAGATATATACGCATCGTGGTGCTGGCGCTTACATCTGCGGCGAAGAAACTGCATTATTGGAAAGTCTTGAAGGCAAAAGAGGTCTGCCAAGAATTAAACCTCCATTTCCGGCAGTAAAAGGTTTGTATAATTGTCCGACAGTGGTAAATAATGTTGAAACTTTGGCAGCAGTTGTTTCAATTATTAATGAAGGCGGAGAAGCATATTCAAAAATAGGAATCGGTAAATCAACTGGAACAAAATTGATTTCTGCATGTGGTAATATTAATAAACCTGGTGTATATGAAATTGATATGACTATCTCTGTCGAAGAATTTATTTACAGCGATGAATATTGCGGTGGCATTCCGAATGGTAAAAAATTAAAGGCATGTATTCCCGGTGGTTCATCAGTTCCTATTCTTCCTGCTAATTTATTATTGAGAACAGCCAAAGGCGAAAAAAGATTAATGAACTATGAAAGCCTTGCTGACGGTGGATTTGCTACAGGCTCTATGATGGGCAGCGGAGGTTTTGAAGTATTGGATGAAGATCAATGTATTGTTCGTCATACATTATCGCTTGCAAGATTTTACCGTCATGAAAGCTGCGGACAATGTTCACCATGCAGGGAAGGGACAGGCTGGATGGAAAAAATATTGAAGAAAATAGAAAACGGAAAAGGAGAACTGAAAGACATAGATCTGTTGTGGGATATTCAAAGAAAGATAGAAGGAAATACAATTTGTCCCCTAGGTGATGCAGCAGCATGGCCTGTTGCAGCAGCAATAAGACATTTCAGAGATGAGTTTGAATGGCATGTATTGCATCCCGAAGAATGTTTAAAAAGAAATTATGGACTGGCACATTATGCTGATCCGATTGAAAATATTGTGACAACTTAAATTAAAATATACTTTGCGTTCTTTGCGAATCCTTTGTTCACTTTGCGATACTTGTTTTTATGTCAACAGAAAATGAACTGTCAAATATAATTATTGGTGAAGCAATCTTTATTCATAAATCATTAGGGCCAGGACTATTAGAATCTGTTTACAAAGAATGTCTTTATTACAGATTAGTTAAAAAGGAATTGATTGTAACAAAAGAACGAGCTATACCATTAATTTTTGAAGAGATTAGATTGGAATGTGGTTATAGAGCGGATTTAATTGTAGAAAATAAAGTTATAATTGAGATTAAATGTGTTGATGTTTTAGCCGATATTCATAAAGCTCAAACACTAACTTATTTACGGTTGACTAATTTGAAATTAGGGTTATTAATAAATTTTAATGTAGTCCTTCTTAAAGATGGAATAAAAAGAATTGTAAACAATTTATAAGTATCGCAAAGAACACAAAGTATACGCAAAGAACGCTAAGTAAAAAAAATGGCTGAAGAAATTAAAAATACGGCACCACAAAATTTTAAAGTAACAATAGACAACATTACTGTTGAAGTGCCAGTCGGTACAACTATTTTAAATGCTGCAAGAATGGTTGGCGGTGAAGTTGCGCCTCCTGCAATGTGTTACTATACACATTTGAAAGATAGTGGCGGTAAGTGCCGCACCTGTTTGGTGGAAATAGCTGCCGGTTCAACTGCCGATCCGAGGCCGATGCCTAAACTCGTAGCTTCCTGCAGAACAAATGTGATGGATGGAATGGTGGTAAAAAATATTACCAGTGAAAAAGTATTAGATGCAAGAAAAGGTGTGGTAGAATTTTTATTGATTAATCATCCTTTGGATTGCCCGATTTGCGACCAGGCGGGAGAATGTTATTTGCAGGATCTCAGCTATGCACATGGCGCTGTACAAACAAGATATGAATTTAAAAGACGCACTTTTGTAAGAGAAGATATCGGGCAATATATTCAATTACACATGACGCGATGCATTCTTTGTTACCGGTGTGTGTATGTTGCCGATCAACTTACAAATAATCGGGTGCATGGAATATTAGATAGGGGCGATCAATCTGATATTTCCACCTATATTTCCAAAGCAATTGATAATGATTTCAGCGGTAATATGATAGATGTGTGCCCGGTAGGCGCACTTACCGACAGAACATTCAGATTCAAAAATCGTGTCTGGTTTTTAAAACCTATGGACGCCCATCGTGATTGTGATAAGTGTTGTGGTAAAGTAACTTTATGGAATCGCGGCGATGAAGTGTATCGTATTACTTCACGCAAAGACCAATGGAATGAAGTACAAATGATTGATGGGAAACCTGCATGGATCTGCAATACATGTCGGTTTGATAAAAAACATACGAGTGATTGGGTGATTGAAGGTCCAACAAAAATTGATCGTCATTCAGTTATTTCGCAAGGGCATTATGTTGGAAGCGTTGGAACAGTAAAGCCTCCCGATCCTTTGCAAAAAGTATTGCAGGGGCGTAAGCCGCATTTATTGTTGGATATTCATGATCAAAGCGAAGTGAATACAGCCGAAGTACATTTAAGTGAGATTGAAGGACCATCCGTTTTTGAAACTTTTAATGGAGATCCGCATGCATCCGGTCATAATGTAACAGATGTAAAAATTGGTGTAAGTACAAACGAAAAAGGAACAGATTCAACAAATCCGAATACACCATGATGCACAAAGCTGAAAATGTACAAGTGAGTGACACAACGATGATGAGAAGAGAACAAATGTTTGCTAAATAAAATTATTAATTAAGAATATAAAGTTGAGAAATGATATTAGCAATTGACTGGATGGTTTTTATTGAAAAATTAGTACTAATAATTGCAGTAGTAAGCGGTTCTTTGATAATTGCAATGTATTCAACATATATGGAACGTAAAGTGGCAGCTGTTTTGCAGGATAGACGAGGCCCGAGCCGTGC
Organism: Chitinophagaceae bacterium; assembly: GCA_017882215.1. GTDB lineage: Bacteria > Bacteroidota > Bacteroidia > Chitinophagales > Chitinophagaceae > Ginsengibacter. The sequence continues at coordinate 3,718 of JADGPX010000037.1, forward strand.
AGGTCCCTTTGGTATTTTTCAACCACTGGCAGATGGATTAAAATTATTTTTTAAAGAAGAGATCATCCCTGATTTTTCATCTAAATTTTTATTCATTCTTGGCCCTTCTTTAGCTATGCTTACTGCTATGATGATTGGTGCCGTAATTCCCTGGGGTAATAAGATGCACATGTTTGGCAGAGATATTTCTTTGCAGATTGCTGATATCAATATTGGAATTCTCTATGTATTTGGTGTGGTAAGTATGGGTGTGTACGGAATAATGATTGGTGGCTGGGCAAGCAATAATAAATTTTCTTTATTTGGCGCTATGAGAGCCGCCTCACAAATTATCAGTTATGAACTGGCAATGGGTATTGCATTGATCGGATTGTTGATGGTAACAGGAACATTGAGTTTAAAGGAAATGGTTGGCGGGCAAATGGATCACTGGTGGAATATTTTTAAACAACCTTTAGGATTTTTGATCTTTTTAATTTGTGCATTTGCAGAATGTAACCGCACACCATTCGATCTTGCTGAAGCAGAGAACGAATTAGTAGGCGGATATCACACAGAGTATTCATCCATGAAACTGGGCTTTTATTTATTTGCAGAATACATCAACATGTTTTTAAGTGGTGCCGTAATGGTAAGCCTTTTTTTTGGAGGCTATGATATTCCATTTGTAAATGATATTCATCTTGCAGAAAATATAGGCGCAAACTGGGCAGCTATTTTACAGGGACTTTGTTTGTTTGGCAAGATTGTTTGCTTCCTGTTTTTATTTATGTGGGTAAGATGGACAATTCCACGGTTTCGTTACGACCAGTTAATGAACCTGGGATGGAAAATTTTAATTCCATTGGCGTTGTTTAATATGATGGTAACCGGTGGATTGATATTATTAAAACAAAACCACTGGCATTTCTAAACATACAAATATATTTGCGGCGCAATGATTCTAACAAAGAAAAATATTAAGAAGGGATGGAACAACTTACAAAAACTTTACAGCGTAAGGTTTTATTAACAACAGAAGGAGATCTTTCTAATTCATATTTTAAAAAAGAATGGCTCGATAAAAAAGAATTAATTTATAAAAAATAAAATGGAGCTAAGTTAATGCAGGCACTAACAAATAAAGTAAAGGTTGTATCACGGGAACCGATGACGTGGATGGAAAGAATGTATTTGCCTGCAATTTTAAAAGGTATGGCAATTACTTTCAGTCATATTTTTAAAAAGAGGCCAACTATAAATTATCCTGAAAAGAAGCGTCCCTTTAGCCCTGTGTTTCGGGGATTACAAATTCTAAATCGAGATGAAGAAGGTAGGGAAAAGTGCACTGCCTGCGGCTTATGCGCAGTTGCCTGTCCTGCAGAAGCGATAACAATGGAAGCTGCAGAACGGCAGCCCGGTGAAGAGCATTTATATAAAGAAGAAAAGTATGCAGCTAAGTATGAGATAAATATGCTTCGTTGTATTTTTTGTGGATTTTGTGAAGAGGCTTGTCCTAAAGATGCAATTTATTTAAGTGAGACTTTTGCCCCCTCAAATTTTCAGCGCAAAGGATTTATTTATGGAAAGGAGGATCTTTTAATTCCGCATCCGGTAGAAGAGCCCGAAACATTTGCAAAAGCAAGAGGCAGCAGGGCAAAACATCCCGAAGGGCATGGTAATGAACATTAAAACGTTTAAAAGGTTTAAGACGCCTGCCTGACGGTAGGCAGGTTTAAGGGTTTAAGGTTGAGCGAAATTTAATTATCAATTTTTAATGGAAATAACACAAATATTATTTTGGTTTTTATCTGCGTTGGCAGTTGTTGCTGCGGTGGGTGTTGTGTTAAGTAAAAGCCCCATTTACAGTGTGCTCTGGCTTATCGTTGTTTTTTTCTCAATCTCCGGTCATTATATTTTAATGAATGCACAGTTTCTGGCAATTGTAAATATCATTGTATATGCCGGGGCAATCATGGTACTGTTTTTATTTGTGATAATGATGATGAATTTGAATGCTGAGGCTGAGCCTGCAAAAAATATCTATTTAAAAATTGCAGGTGTTATTGCAGGAATGTGTTTAATGATAGTGTTTGTTGCTGCATTAGCACAATCTGCAGACATAAAAGTTCCAATAGCTAAAGGAACTGATATCGGGTTAATAAAAAATCTTGGTAAGGCATTATTCACTACTTATGTAATTCCATTTGAGATAAGCAGTGTATTATTTTTAAGCGCAATGGTTGGTGCTGTTGTAATTGGTAAAAAAGAACAATAAACAATTATTGATGGAAATTAAGTGGTATATATTTTTATCGGTGGCGTTATTCTGCATAGGCATTATTGGCGCACTTACACGCCGCAATGCAATTATTGTTTTTATGTGCATTGAGTTAATGCTGAATTCAGTTAATCTTTTACTGGTTGCATTTTCCAAAATGCATATGCATGGTATGGGTGCAGTATTTCCGCAATATGCCACAGATGCACAGCTGTTTGTTTTTTTTATAATGGTGGTGGCAGCTGCAGAGGTTAGTGTAGGTTTGGCAATTATTGTAATGATGTATAGAAATACGCATTCGATAGATATAAATTTTTTAAACAGGTTAAAAAATTAGGACTTGAGGTTATGAATTCAATTCAACTTATTTACTTGATTCCGCTTCTTCCATTTGTTGGTTTTTTAATTAACGGTTTGGCAAGAAATGCTTTATCCAAATCGTTGGTAAGTATAATCGGGAGCGGAGTTATCTTTCTTTCTTTTTTATTGAGCGTTGTAGTTTTTCTGAATGTGCGTGACGAGGGTTTTATTCCGCAGGTAATTTCTTATTTCGAGTTTATTAATGCAGGAAAAATAAAGGTTGATTTTGCTTTTCAGATTGATCAGCTTTCTTCTTTATTCTTACTCATCATAACCGGAGTTAGTTTTCTTATTCATGTGTATTCCACATCTTATATGAAAGAAGAAACTGCTCCGCATTTTGCAAGATATTTTTCTTATCTCAATCTTTTTGTTTTCTCTATGCTGTTGCTGGTGCTTGGCGCTAATTATGTTATTATGTTCCTTGGCTGGGAAGGCGTGGGATTATGTTCTTATTTACTGATAGGGTATTGGTTTAAAAATACGAGCTACAATAATGCTGCAAAAAAAGCATTCATAATGAACCGTATTGGCGACCTTGGTTTTTTATTGGGAATTTTCTGGATGATAAATGCTTTCGGCACAGTTTCATTTACCGATCTATTCAATCCACAAACCGGAATTATTAATTCTATCTCATCTAATTCTTCCACGTTGGTTGGCATTACACTTTTACTTTTTGCAGGAGCAATTGGCAAGAGTGCGCAGATACCTTTGTACACATGGCTGCCTGATGCAATGGCTGGTCCAACGCCTGTATCTGCATTGATACATGCTGCAACAATGGTTACTGCCGGCATTTATATGATAGCAAGAAGTAACCTTATGTACACACTTGCTCCAACTACTATGATGGTTGTTGCAATTGTTGGGTTATCAACTGCAATTCTTGCAGCAACTATTGCATTAAAACAAAATGATATTAAAAAAGTATTGGCTTATTCAACAGTCAGCCAATTGGGTTATATGTTTTTAGGTTTGGGGGTTGGAGCTTATACCGGCGCAGTGTTTCATGTAATGACTCATGCATTTTTTAAAGCACTGCTTTTCCTGGGAGCAGGCTCTGTTATTCATGCCATGGGCGGTGAACTGGACATTAGGAAGATGGGTGGATTAAGCAAACACATGCGGATCACCTACATTACTTTTTTTATCGGATGTATTGCTATTGCAGGTATCCCGCCTTTCTCAGGATTCTTTTCCAAAGATGAAATTTTAGCAGGAGCATTTGCAAAAAATCCTGTGCTGTATGTTATTGGTTTAGGCGGAGCATTGCTTACAGCATTTTATATGTTCAGATTATTAGCAATGACCTTTATGGGAAAATTTCGCGGCACAGAAGAACAGTTACATCATGTACATGAAAGTCCTTCAGCCATAACTATTACATTGATCATTCTTGCATTCCTTTCTATTGTTGGCGGATTAGTTGGCATCCCTGAATATCTTATGAGCGGCGGTCATAGACTTGCAGAATTTTTAAATCCAATTTTTGCTCAATCAAATAATATTTTAATAAAGAATGAGATTCCACATCAAACTGAAATTTTATTAACTGTTGTTTCAACCATCTTAATCATATTAATCTCAGGTTGGGCATGGAAGAAATATAAGAATTATCAAACTGAAACTGCTGAAGAAACCGGCTTTGCAAAAGTGCTGCAAAATAAATGGTATGTTGATGAATTGTATGATGCAATAATTGTTCGCCCGTTAAAATCTTTATCTGTATTCTTAAATAATGTGATTGAAAGATCAGGAATTGATGGATTGGTGAACGGCGTGGGCAGAGGAATTAATTATGGAAGCCGGCAGATAAGATTGCTGCAAAGCGGGCAGGTGGGCGCTTATATTTTAATGATGGTGATAGGAACAATAGTTTTATTTATTATTCAAATGTTTGCAAAATAAATTTAATATTGGGCACATACATTACATTTCCTGAACTGCTGCTTTGGTTTCCACTGGTAACCGGTTTGATTGTTTTTTTTATCAAAGAGCAAAAAAATGTAAAAGCATGGGCTTTATTTTCTTCTCTTATTACTTTAGTTATTTCGGTTGTTAGTTTATGTTACAGTGATAACACAAAGTATTTCTCATACAATTATGTTAGTTATGAATGGTTGAAGTACATCGGCAGCAACTTTGCCGTTGGGCTTGATGGCATGGGACATATGCTTACTTTTTTAACAGCGCTATCTTTTCCTATAATTTTTGCAGCTACTTATAAAAAGGATTATAAAAATGCTAATGCTTTTTTTGGATTGATGCTGTTAAGCCAGGCAGGTTTAATGGGTGTATTCGTTGCTATTGATGCATTGGTGTTTTATTTTTTCTGGGAGCTTGCATTAATACCGGTGTATTTTTTATGCAGCCGTTGGGGCGGAGAAAAAAGAATTCAGGCAACATGGAAATTTTTTATTTACACATTTGTAAGTTCACTATTAATGTTGGTGGGGATAATTTATGTTTACCTGCAAACCGGTCCCACACAATTTTCTGATCATTCATTTTCCATACAGGCATTTTACACTTCAATTATTTCATCTAAAGATCAAAACTGGTTATTCTGGTTATTTTTTATAGCGTTTGCGGTAAAGATGCCGGTGTTCCCATTTCATACATGGCAGCCGGATACATATGAGCAATCGCCGGCACCTGTTACGATGGTGCTTAGTGGCATCATGGTAAAAATGGGCGTGTTTGCTGTGATACGTTGGGTGCTGCCGATTTTTCCTACGGCTGTTTTAAAATTCGACAATATTGTTATTGGATTATCTGTGGCAGGAATGATATATGCAAGCTGCATTGCAATGGTGCAAAATGATCTTAAAAGATTGGTTGCTTATTCATCCATTGCACATATTGGATTAATGAGTGCTGCAATTTTTACAGCAAATACAACAGGCATGCAGGGGGTAATGATACAAATGCTTAATCATGGAATTAATATAATTGCATTGTGGATAGTAGTTGATATTATTGAAAAGCATACAGGCGTAAGAAAAATATCCGAGCTTGGCGGGCTGGCTCTTCATACTCCATTGCTGGCAATATTTTTTGTTGTGATCGCCCTGGCAAATATTGCTTTACCGCTTACCAATGCATTTATTGGTGAGTTTGCAATGTTCACCGGGTTGTATGAATACAATGCATGGTATGCTGCACTTGCAGGCATTAGTATTATCCTGTCAGCAGTGTATACCTTAAATATGGTGCAAAAAGTTTTTTATGGAGAGGATAATATTCTAACAAAAGTAGTATCACAGGTTACTGCAAAACAAAAGATTGTATTAACGCTGATCGTGATCTTCATTTTTGTTTTGGGAGTTTATCCAAAGCCTGTATTTGATTTAACGAATGATACTGTTACAGCTGTTTTAAGCAGGTTTGCTAAATGATGTAAGTAGTATAAAAAAAATGTTACAAGGATTAATAAAAAGAATAGATTATAAATAATTTAAAATTAAAAGCCCCTTTAGGGGTTGGGGTATGAGCGCAATTATATTATCTGCAATCTGGGGGGTGGTTATGATGTTTGGCGGAGTTTTTTTTAAAAAAGCTTCTGTACCGAAATACTGGGCTATTGCAGGATTGATAATTATTCTGGCTGCAAATATCCTGGAATTTCTGGGCTGGAAGTTTTTTAATATTGATACCAAAGGCATGTTGCGCTTTGATAATTTTGGACTGCATTTTAATACAGTCGCTTTCTTCTGCACCTTGATTTATTTTTTATTAAATGGCAGGGATATTGAAAAAGTAGGAAAGCATGTTTCTGAATATTTTGCTTTAATATTTTTTGTTTTATGTGGAGTTGCTATTGCATCTTCTTTTAAATCTTTGTTGATGTTGTTTTTGGGAATTGAAATTATGTCGATTCCATTGTATATACTCACAGGAAGTGATAAGCCAAATTTAAAGAGCAATGAAGCTTCGCTGAAATATTTTTTAATGGGTGCGTTTTCCACCGGCATAATGCTGATGGGCATTGCATTTTTATATGGTGGTAATAGCGCCGGTTCTTTTAATATTGATATGATGCGACTCGGTTATGGTTATCTGCCTGATATGATCGCTGTGGGTTTAGTATTGCTGGTAGTGTCTATGTCTTTTAAAGTTTCTGCTGCGCCATTTCATTTCTGGGCCCCTGATGTGTACGATGGTGCTCCAACAGTTTTTACTTCTTTTATGGCAACCATTGTAAAAGTTGCAGGCTTTATTGCATTCATCCGTTTGTTTCAAAGTTCATTTGGCACAATGCAATCTCAATGGCAAATGCTAATTGTAATTATAACAGCTGCTACTTTATTAATTGGAAATTTAACGGCAGTATTTCAGCAAAGTGTAAAACGTATGCTGGCATACTCAAGCATTGCACAGGCAGGTTTTATGTTGCTTGCTTTATTCGCTTTAAATGATACTGCAAAAGAAGGATTGATATTATATTCAGCCGCTTACAGTCTTGCCACTATTGGTTTATTTGCCATATTGGTAAGAATGAAAGATTATACAATTGAAGGATTTAACGGCTTGGGAAAAACACAACCCGTTTTAGCTCTGACCGCAACTATATTTTTATTATCTCTAACAGGCATTCCTTTAACAGCAGGCTTTACAGCAAAGTTTTATATGCTTTTGGCCGCCGTAAAAAATGGTCATCAATTTTGGCTGGTGATTCTTGCTGTGTTATGTGCAGCAATAAGTGCGTACTATTATTTTAAAGTGATACAGGCAATGTATTTTAAGGAACCTGCAGAAGATACCGGTCATCAAATGGATGTTCCTCCTTCTTTTAAATGGTTATTGATTTTTACTGCAGCTATTATTATAATTTTAGGTATTGTACCGGGGCTTGTTATAGATTGGCTTTATTATTAAACCCCTATCCCCTAAAGGGGTTTAATATAAAATGTACTAAATACTTAGTGACTAATTGACAAATGACTATTTTGATTCATGCAAACATTCGATACACTTTCTCTTGCTTTTAGAACAGTAAAAAGTAATAAGCTTCGTACAGGTATTACTGTAGCTATCATAGCTTTTGGTATAATGGCATTGATTGGAATTATCACAGCTATTGAAGCGATGAATCAAAGTCTTACAGAAAGCTTTTCTACCATGGGTGCAAATGCATTCAGCATTCGGTTTAAAGACAGGCAAATTCATATTGGAGGACGTGACCAGGTAAAAAAAACCACTAAAGGAGCTTTAAAAGAAAAGAATTCAAATACAGGAAAGATAATCACCTACGAAGAAGCAAAAGCTTTTAAAGAAAGGTTTGCATTTCCTGCAATGGTAAGCATTTCTATAAGAGGCCCAAGAAATATAGTAGTGAATAACGAGAAAGTAAAAACTAATCCCAATGTAGTAATTCAGGGAGGCGATGAAAATTATTTACAGCTAAGCGGATATACTTTATCTGTAGGAAGAAATTTTAATAAGCTTGATGTGGAAAGCGGAAGAAGCGTTTGCGTTTTGGGTAATAGTGTTGCAAAAAAAATTTTTGGAGATAATCCGCAAAAAGCTGTTGACAGAATAATAAAAGTTGCCAATATTAAATACAGAATAATAGGCATCTTAAAAGATAAAGGTTCAAGTGCATTTTTAAATGCTGATAATGTGGTGATCACAACATATAATAATATCAGGCGATTATTTAGTACATCAAACACCTCTTTCAATATTGGTGTAATGGTAAATAATATTAAAGATATGGATATAGCTATAGGGGAGGCTACTGGTACTTTCAGACCTATAAGAAAATTAGATTTCACTGAAGAAAGTAATTTTTTTGTGGATAAGAGCGACAGCATTGTGGAAGCGTTTACGAAAAGTTTGGGCAGTATAACAACTGCCGCAGCATTTATTGGATTGATAACTTTGATTGGGGCTGCAATTGGATTAATGAATATCATGCTGGTGGCTGTTAATGAACGTACAAGGGAAATAGGGTTGATAAAAGCCCTGGGGGGTACAAAAAAAAGTATTCGTCAGCAATTTCTTTTTGAATCTATAATTATCAGTTTAATAGGAGCCATTTTTGGAATAATTCTCGGTGTATTGGTAGGCAATCTTTTTGGAATAGTTTTAAAAACCGGGTTTATTGTGCCATGGGGTTGGGTAATTACAGGGATAATAGTGTGTTCATTGGTTGGTTTATTTGCAGGATTATACCCGGCTTATAAGGCATCAAAGCTTGACCCTATAGTAGCCTTGCGCTATGAATAATGTAAAACGTGAAAAGCGAAACGTGAACAGTTGTATAAGTTTCATGGTCTTTTTTTCACGTCTGGCGTTTCACCTTTCACGTTATAGGCAATGTTATTGCTTTGGGTGGTTTACAACGTTTAATAATTATTTTTTTAGAATATTCATTTTATATTATTAATTATTAACTTGTGTGCCCGCATTAAAAATTTAAAAATAGTTTTTGATTTTAAAAATATTTTTCATTAGAATTGTGTAATCAATTTTTTTTAACCACATACAACTTAAATTTAATTCACTCAAAAATTTAACATCATGGCAGAAACAGTAAGGTCTACCACATCGGTTCAGGCAAAAAGATCAAGTAACATTATATCATGGCTTGCACCCCTGGTTTGTATAATCGCAGGATATGTTATATGGCGTTTTGTAGTTGGAGCAACTGCAAATTTTACAAACCCTGATCCTGCTGGCGGCTTTTGGCCTAGCCACAAAGGTCCAAAAACAAACTTTTCAAAAATGTACGAAGGTGGAATTATTGTGCCAATATTGATAGGTTGTTTCTTGATTGTATTCACATTTGTTATTGAAAGGCTGTTAACTGTTCTCAAAGCTTCAGGTAGCGGATCTATTGCCGATTTCATAAGAAAAGTTCAATACAATCTTGCCAATAAAAATGTTGACGCAGCGCTTGCTGAATGCGACAGGCAAAAAGGTTCAGTGGGTAATGTAATGAAGGCAGGCTTGCGTAAATACAAAGAAATGATAACTGTGGGTGAGCTTAGTACAGAACAAAAAGTTTTAGCCATACAAAAAGAAGTGGAAGAAGCAACAGCGCTGGAATTACCTATGCTGGAAAAAAATCTTGTTTTCTTATCTACCATTGCATCAGTTGCTACTTTGCTTGGTTTGTTAGGAACAGTAATCGGAATGATACGCGCCTTCTCGGCTTTAGGTAACAGCGGTGGCGGCGAAGCTGCGCAAACGCTTTCACAAGGTATATCCGAAGCCCTTTATAATACCGCATTAGGTATCGGAACATCGGCTTTTGCAATTATCACCTACAATGTATTTACTACAAAAATTGATAGCATTACATATGGCATAGATGAGTCTGGATTTACCTTAACCCAAAGTTTTGCTTCTTTATATAAATGATCCGCTTTTATGGAAATATTTAAGAAATGAATCTAACTAACATAAAAATAAAAAAATGGGAAGAGCCAAAATAAAACGGGGTAATACTAATGTAGATATGACTGCAATGTGTGATGTAGCGTTTTTGCTGTTATCTTTTTTTATACTTACCACCCACTTCAAGCCATCAGATGCTGTGGAAGTTCAGCCTCCAAGTTCTGTAGCAAGTAAAATTGCTCCTGAAAAAGATGCCTTCATGGTTTCTATAAAGATGGACGGCAAAGTTTTTATACAGATGAGTAATGATATGAAAGGAGATGTTATTGATGAATTATCAACTGCCAGAAATTTAAATTTAAGCGCTGAGGATAAAAAATATTTTATACAGTCTTATTTTGTAGGCACTCCATTAAGTCAGTTAACCCAGTTTATCAGGCTAAAGCCTGAAGATATGTCTAAAGTAAAATTAACAGGTGTACCGGTAGATAGTACCAATAATGAATTACAGGCTTGGATAAATGCAGCTATAAATGCATATAAGGGCAGAAAGATAAATTTTTTGATAAAAGGTGATAACAATTCCAAATACATCGTATTCAGGAATGTGATAAATGCTTTTAAAAAGAACGAAGTATTTAAATACCAGTTAGTCACAAATCCGGAAGGAATACCTCTGGGAAGCGAACTCGAAAAGAAAAATTTGGCAGGCGAGAGCGCACCTGAACAGTAATATTTTTTTAATTTTTATATTAATTTTTTAAAAACTTAAATCTTACTACAATGGCAGAAATGGAAGTGAAAAGTGGTGGCGGGCATAAAAAAGGGCCTGGTGTAAAAAAAAGTAAAAAGCTTTCTACCAGGGTTGACCTTACACCAATGTGTGACCTTGGGTTTCTTCTTATCACCTTTTTTATTTTTACTACTACGATGTCTCAACCAACGGCTATGAACCTTGCTATGCCAAAAGATACTGATAAACCGGACGAATTAAATAAGGTTAAGGAATCGGGGGCATTAACTATAATGATGGGGAAAGGGGATGTGGTGTATTATTATTTTAGTAACGATCCCACAAAACTGCAAACCACCGGTTATAAAGATATCAGAGGAATTATTCTTGAGAAAAAGAAAAATACTCCTGCAGATGACTTGTTTATCACAATAAAGCCAGATAAAGATGCTACCTATAAAAATGCTGTAGATATACTGGATGAAATGGCAATTAATACTATAAAAAGATATGCGATGGTAGACCCAACAGATGATGAATACAAACTGATACAGTTGACAGAACAGGCAGGTGGTATAAAATAAATTATGGAATATTTCATTTTATGTGTCTAATAAAAAAGAGTAAAAATGGAAACTAATAAAATATTAAGCGCTGATATTCTTGATATCCTGTTTGAAGGAAAGAACAAGGAATACGGCGCTTATGAATTACGCAAAACCTATAACAAAAGAATAACCCTTGCTCTTATTATAACTGCAGTCATTGCATTATTGATTTTTGTAGGCTCTGTTGTTGCAAAAAATATACAGGATAATAATAGTACAAAGCTATTGGAAGTAAAAGACCTTTCATTAGAACAGGTTCAGAAAGAAGATAAGCCACCACCGCCGCCGCCGCCGCCACTAAAATTACCGCCGCCGCCGCAAATACAAACTATACAATTTACACCTCCTAAAATTGTAAAAGATGAGGAAGTGGTAAAACCACCAGTGGAAAATGCAAGGATAGAAGAAGCAAAGGTGGATGTAAAAACTGTGGAAGGTACAAAGGATGTAGGCATTGTGGCTCCTCCTGTTGAAGAAAAATCTCAGGCAATAGAAGCTCCCAAAGTGGTTGCCGCAGAGGAAGATAAAGTATTTACCAAAGTGGAGATCGAAGCCTCATTTCCTGGTGGAGATGCAGGATGGTCCCGATATGTAAAAAAAGAAATTGAAAGCCATATTGATGAGCTTACTGAAGCCGGACAATCAGGTCAATGCCGGGTGAGATTTATTGTGTCAAAAGATGGTACTGTAAGTGATGTTGTGGCATTAACTATGAAAGGATCAAAGTTGGCAGAAGTTGCTGAAAATGCAATTCGTAAAGGACCTAAATGGACACCAGCGCAGCAAAACGGACGGCATGTGAATGCATACCGGGAGCAGCCTGTAACATTTACTATCCAGGACCAGTAATCATAACTGAAAATAATTTATAGCCGTTACAATTGTAGCGGCTTTTTTTATTGCTGTATGCTAAGGTATCTTTGTCTCTTATGATAAATAAACTCTCCGGATGGAACGATACAATTGTTGCATTGGCAACACCACCCGGCACCGGCGCTATAGGAGTGATAAGATTAACCGGTAACAGGGCAATTGATATTACCAATAAATTATTTCCTTCCAAAGATCTTGCAATTCAGTCTTCTCATACTTTACATGTAGGTTATTTAAAAGATGAAGGCGAAATTCTTGATGAAGTAGTGATCTCCATTTATAAAAATCCAACATCATACACAGGAGAAGATGTGGTGGAAATAAGCTGTCATGGTTCTGCCTTTGTGCAGGGGCAGGTTATACAATCCATAATTCGCAAAGGAGCACGCCTTGCTAAACCCGGTGAATTTACACAAAGAGCTTTTTTGAATGGGAAATTAGATCTTACACAGGCAGAAGCTGTAGCTGATCTTATTGCAAGCAATACAAACGCTTCTAAAAATGCAGCATTGAATAATATACGTGGTGGATTTTCTGAATTATTAAAACATCTTCGTGAACAACTTATTCAATTCTCATCTTTAATAGAATTAGAACTCGATTTTAGTGAGGAAGATGTGGAGTTTGCAGACAGAAAAAAATTTGTTGAATTGATAGATCATATATCAACATCAACAAAAAAATTACTGGATTCTTTTAAGCTTGGTAATGTTGTAAAAAATGGTGTAAGCGTTGCTATTGTTGGCAAGCCTAATGCAGGCAAATCTACTTTGCTGAATACACTATTGAACGATAACAGGGCAATTGTAAGTGAAATTGCCGGTACTACCCGGGACACAATTGAGGAGATAATAAATATTAACGGCATTTTATTCAGGTTAATTGATACTGCAGGTATAAGAGAGCATACAACAGATATAATAGGGAATATGGGGGTGATAAAAAGTCTTGAAAAAATAAAACAGGCAGATGTTGTTTTGTATTTGTTTGATGTAAATATCACAGATATAAATGCACTGGAAATTATTAATAAAGATCTTTCTCATCAAAATAAAAAGTTCATACTGATTGGCAACAAATCTGATATTATCAGTGTTGACAAAAAGAAAAATAATTATGGTGATTTGGAAATCCAGTTTATTT
>JADGPX010000234.1 GCA_017882215.1 Chitinophagaceae bacterium
AAAATTGGCAAAAGAACTTCATAAAGCAATAATGACGAGGTACGAAGAGTTACAAAATAATGGATTTGAAAAAATGCTCAGCGAATACAATCAATATTTATTTGGTTTGGATAAGAAAGTAAAATTGAAAAAAGATAATATTGTTTTTGAAACAACTGTAAAAGGTGTATCGCCACAAGGACAATTAATTACAGTTGGTACAATTGAAAGGCGGTTTGACTTTGACGAAGTGGAGTGGAAGAGATAAAAGAGATAGAAGAAAATGAACCTAATTTTTGGCTTCTTTTTTTTTTTTCTTTTTTATCTCTTAGCTACCCCCGGCTTCTCTTGCCTCTACCTCATACTTGTTATTGAAATATCCATGCTTTATACTTTCCCATAAATATTTTAGAATAAAAATTACGTAGCCATTTTGTTGAAATTGCCTTACATGGCACAGCTCATGCTTAACCCATTTTTCATCTTTCAAAAAATCCTGTTTAGAAGTATTATGAAGATGTATGGTTTTACCAATTACTATCGCAACTTGTTTTGATCTTAATTTGAATGCAGCAAGTTTTGCGATCCACGAATTTTCTTTAATGAAATAATCAATCATCAAAACTAATTATTTGGTGCGCCATTGTTTTTGCCACAGCTTACTACAAAAAAATTATACAAATAATTAAGCCGGAATAAGTATTTTTTTCAAAGAATGTTTTTATAATGTTATCACTCCTGCCACGCCTTCAAAATTTCTTCTGAATGAATTTTTGATTTTGGTTTTTTAAATATCTTTTTAATAATGCCTTTTTCATCTATTAAAAAAGTGGTGCGATGCAATCCCATATATTTTCTGCCATATAAATTCTTCTCTCCCCAAACACCATACTTATCAATTATTTTTTTGTCTTGATCTGCAACAAGCGTAAAAGGAAGATTAAATTTTTGCTCAAATTTCTTATGCTTTTTTTCATCATCAGGACTAACACCTAACACAATTATTCCTTTTTGTTTTAATAGCGAATAATTATCCCTGAGGTTGCATGCTTCAATAGTACAGGTTGGCGTATCGTCTTCCGGATAAAAATACAGCACAACTTTCTTTCCTTTAAAATCACTTAATGAAACAGGGTTTCCATTTTGATCTTTTGATTTAAAAGCCGGGGCTTTGTCGCCTTCTGATAAATGTGTCATGAATATTATTGGCCTCACCCTCAATCCCTCTCCTTCAGAGAGGGAGGTCGGGCGTTTTTTAAAAATTAAACATTAGTTTTTTATTTTTCAACATAATTCAAATATCAACTTATTTTTAAGATCATCTTTAAAGTCTCCCTTTTAGGGGAGATTTAGAGGAGTTTATCTTACAAAGTGAAATATTTTTGTCGCTACATTTCCTGCCTCATCCTCCACACTAACTTTTAATTCATGATTTCCCGGAAGACACATTTCATCAAATTTATAAATAAAGCTTCTGCCTTTGTCATTAGTGAAACGCAGCCATTTACCATCAAGTTCTGCCCGAAAGTTTTTTATTTCCTTCATATTATCGGTTACCGTAAAAATTATTTGCGATGATCTTGAAAGATTTGCATTATCTCTTATGCCTACCGGAGAAATTACAGGAGGAACATTGTCAACCAATAATTGAAAATTTCCAAACTCCCTGAATTTCCCTGTGAACCATTCTCCCTCTTTGTTAGGTTTTACTACATCCATTTTACTCCCCCATGTTCTTTGCATAATTATTTTATCATCATCAATATTTTGTAAAGATCTATCAGTCTTTAATCTTATTGTATAATACCCATGAACCGGTACCAGCGCAGTATGAACAGTATGTAATGCAGAAACCGCTTGAGGTGTTATTGAAGTTTTTTTTGCATAAATAAAGTTGATAGAATCATACAGATCCTTTTCGCCAAGTATTACCTGGATATCTTCTCTCTCAAACACATTCACAAAGCCGGGGCTAAACTTTTGTTCTGATAGATCCTGATTGTATTTGTTTTCATTTATATATCCACGCTTTATTGAGAATTGAAGAAGAGAAATGTTATCATAGGCATCTTTTACTTCTGCTTTAATTTGATGAACACTATCATCTTCTAAATTAATTATGCCATCACCTGAAAAATCTTTGTATACACCCTCAGGATAGCCGGGAAGTCTTGAAAGATGCTCAACAAAAGGCCCGCCACTGGCTCTTAATTTATGATCAATATGTGCATTTAAATATCTTGTTTCATCATAAGAAATATTATCTAACTGAAACCCAACTACAGGCTCGTCATCATTGTAAAGTACCGCTTCATAAATTCCATTTGGATTATATGAGCCTGTATATTTATCCACTGCAGAAATACCAAAGCTTACTCTATCAGTATTCGTAATAATGATCGGAGATGCAGGAATGTATTTACCCTGCCCGACTGCGTCATTCAGGCGGGCATTTATTTTTTTTAATACATACAATTTTGGTGTTTGCGAATAGGTGCTTATGCGTCTGTCGTACACTGCTAAGCGAATTAATGTTGGTGGTACATTATCAGGAATTGGAAAACCAAACAATGAAGGATTAAACACCTTATCGGTTTTGGTATCTCTTATTTCAAAATGGAGATGCGGTCCCTGAGAACCACCTGTATTACCACTGAAAGCAATGAACTGACCTTGCTTCACCGGGAATAGATCTGGAGGAATGTCTAAGAATACCAGCCATGATTCCATTTTATATTGTTGCTCTTTTACATATTTTTCCAGCTCCGGGAAAAAATCATTCAAATGCCCGTATAATGTTGTTAAGCCATTGGGATGATTGATGTAAATGGATCTTCCAAAACCTGATGGTTCAATTCTTATATGGGCAATATATCCGTCCGCAGCCGCTACCACTCTGGCATTTTGTTTTTGATCTGTTTTGCAATCAAGCCCCATATGATAGTGGTTCGGACGCAATTCCCCGAAATTGGCTGCCAGTGCAATTTTTGCCTGCACAGGATATATAAAATATCCCTTTGGATAATTTTTTGCAGGAAAGACCTGTGCTGAAAGTGAAAAGAAAAAGATCAGGAAACAAAAAAAGAGGAACGGTTTATGTAAGGTAACAATTCTAAAGTTTATCATATTTATTTAAATACAAATCTAACGCCTAAAACTTAAAATATTTGTTATGTCAAAGTCAAATACAATAGGAGCAATAATTCTGGGAGCTGCCGTAGGAGTAGCGATTCTTGAATTTTTTAACATGCCCGATGATGAGCGCCGGGAATTTCTTTCTCATTTAAAAAACCGTGCTCACGATTTATTAGATGATGCAGAAGACACCGTGGACAGGGTAAAACAGCATTTTGCAGAAATAGATAGGAAGCCAAAGGAAGAATGGGTTGATAAACTTTTTGTTGCAAAAAGGTTGCTTACAGAATTATTCGGCTCCGAACGAAGATTTTTAATTTAATTAACTATGGTCTGACCGTCCCGGTCTGGCCATAGTTGTTAGAAACTGTTACATTTTTCTAAAACGCATCTGCATCATTGCATTTTCTTGCGAAAATTAAATTCATGTGTAGTACTTTTGCCCGCCATTTCGAAGCAATAAACTATGCCTAAAGATTCATCTATTAAATCAGTTCTTATAATCGGTTCCGGACCTATTATTATTGGTCAGGCGTGTGAATTTGATTATTCCGGTACACAGGCTGCAAAAAGTTTGCGTGAAGAAGGTGTTAAGGTAATTCTCATCAATAGCAATCCCGCTACCATCATGACAGACCCTATGATGGCGGACAAAGTTTATCTTCTTCCATTAACCATAGAAAGTATTGAACAGATATTACAGGAAAATAAAATTGATGCCATTCTGCCAACAATGGGCGGGCAAACTGCCTTAAATCTTTGTAAAGAGGGAGATGAACTTGGCATTTGGGAAAAGTATAAAGTGAAATTGATTGGGGTAGATATTAAAGCAATTGATAAAGCAGAAGACAGGGAAAAATTCAGGCAATGGATGATTGGCTTAAAAGTTCCTGTGGCTTTGGCAAAAACTGCTAATTCATTTTTAGAAGGAAAAGAATTTGCGCAGGAGATTGGATTTCCTTTGGTGATACGTCCTTCATTTACATTGGGTGGTACAGGTGGAAGTTTTGTACATAGTAAAGATGAATTAGATGAAGCGCTTAACCGTGGGTTGCAGGCATCACCAATGCATGAAGTATTGGTGGAAAAAGCATTGTTGGGGTGGAAGGAATTTGAACTGGAGCTTTTAAAAGATGCCAACGATAATGTAGTTATTATTTGTACTGTAGAAAATTTTGACCCGATGGGTATTCATACAGGCGATTCAATAACAGTGGCGCCTGCCATGACTTTGAGTGATACGGCCTATCAAAAAATGCGTAACACTGCAATCGCTATGATGAGAGATCTGGGCAATTTTGCAGGAGGTTGCAATGTTCAGTTCGCATTAAATCCACAGACAGAAGAGATCATTGCTATTGAGATAAATCCAAGGGTTAGCCGTTCCTCTGCACTGGCTTCTAAAGCCACGGGTTACCCAATTGCAAAAATTGCTGCAAAGCTGGCTATCGGTTACAATCTTGATGAATTAAAAAATCAAATTACCAAAACCACTTCAGCATATTTTGAACCGGCACTGGATTATGTTATCGTAAAAATTCCCCGCTGGAACTTTGATAAATTCAAAGGCGCTAATGATACTTTAGG
>JADGPX010000038.1 GCA_017882215.1 Chitinophagaceae bacterium
TACAAAGAATTAAAGCAGCTGGTTGATGATGCAATAAAATAATTATAACACTATCATCTTTACCAATCTCTATTTCAATTAATTTAGTGTATTAAATAAATTGAATGTACAATATAGAGCACTATTTAATAATTACAGCAAAGTCTGTTACCATTTATGTTTTTATAATAGCTGCCATTCGCTTGTTTGGTAAAAAGGAGCTTGCGCAACTCTCAGTAATTGATCTTGTATTTATTTTATTAATCAGCAACAGTGTGCAGAACGCAATGGTTGGCAATGATTCATCAGTGCCGGGAGGAATAGCTGCTGCATTAGGCTTATTTATCTGTAATAATATTTTAAAATTTTTCCTGCGCAGATCAGTAAAATTTGGCAAATGGGTGCAAGGTGAAAAAATTGTTTTGGTGCAGGATGGTACGGTATTGCAAAAAGGATTGCAACAATCTATGATGTCTATGGAGGAGTTACAAATGGCGGTAAGAGAACATGGGGTAAAAGATGTGAGCGAAGCAGATCTGGTAGTACTTGAAGTAGACGGGAATATTACGGTGCTCTCTTCAGATTATACGCTTAGGACCGTTAAAAGAAGAAAAAAGCCCCAGCTATCCCACAATCCCTGAATGTTCAGTTTAATGCTATAAAATGCAACTGGTTTGCATTATGCTTTTCAATGTGATGATAGAAAGAAATACACAATTCATAAAATCTTTTGCTAAAACACTTGGATTTGATTTTTGCGGAATAGCGAAAGCCACAAGGTTAGATGAAGATGCACAGCGGCTGGAAAGCTGGCTGAATAAAGGGCTGCATGGAAAGATGAAGTACATGGAAAATTATTTTGACTTACGGATCGATCCCACCAAATTAGTTCCCGGTGCAAAGTCCGTTATTACTTTGCTGCTGAATTATTTCCCATCAGAACAGCAAAGAAAAGATGTTCCCCAGGTTTCAAAATATGCTTATGGAAAAGATTATCATGAAGTGATCAGAGAAAAATTAAAAGTTTTTTTGCAAATGATAAAAGAAAACATCGGCGATGTACACGGCCGGGGATTTGCTGATAGTGCGCCTGTACTTGAAAAAACATGGGCACAAAAAAGCGGCTTAGGCTGGATAGCAAAGAATGGAAATCTTATAACAAAACAATATGGCTCATTTTTTTTTATTGCTACTCTCATTGTTGATCTTGAATTAGAATATGATGATCCATTTACTAAAGACTTTTGCGGCACCTGCACAATGTGTATAGATGTATGCCCGACAAATGCAATTTTAGATGATAAGGTGATTGATGGAAGCAAATGTATTTCTTACTTTACGATAGAGTTAAAAGATATGCTGATACCTGATAAGATGAAGGGACAATTTGCAAACAAAATGTTTGGCTGCGATATTTGCCAGGATGTTTGCCCATGGAATAGGTTCTCTAAACCAACAAAGGAAGTGGCATTTACACCACTTCCTCAAATTTTAAATTTTACCACCACGGATTGGGAAGATTTAACTGAAGAATCTTTTAAAATAATTTTTAAAGATTCGCCTTTGAAAAGAAGTAAATATGAAGGAATAAAAAGAAACTTAAAATTTATTTCTGAATAGATTAAATGGATTTTTTGATAAATATTATATTAAAATTCCACTCCTGTTTTCAATATAATTCTTCCATAACCAAATTTGTAGTTATATAAATATGATTGACACTCCAGGCATGCGGGCATAATACCAATTTTGGTTTGTAATTGTTTATAACTGTGTCCCAGGCTGAATAATAAAGAAGATTTTTTAATGAATTTGGTTTTATATCCTATTCCAAAATCTGTATATAAACCGCCTTTGAAATTATATGTATTGTAGTACCCGATTTCTTTACCGGGTTTATTTTTCAATGGGAAATTATAACCTAAATCAAGATATACGAAACCTTTTTTCTTTTCGCCAAAAGACCTTCGGCCATCAAAAAATAATGGCATCGTTTTATATTGATAATTATCAACACCAATTCCAATACCTGAATACCAATTTGAAAAATTGATTCCATTTATGGTTTGAAATAATGAATTCACTTCACTTTCTCCACCAACAATTCCAACCAAATTAATGGAATGAAATTTAATTTTTTCATTTTGCGCAGGTACAGAAATAGAAATTAGCGCAGCAATCAAGCAACAAAAAACCCAATTCGGTTTCATAAAAATTTATTTTGTAATGCCTATTTTACTTAGCAAGTGAATATTATTTACGTTAGAATAATCATATTGGTACAAACCATCTTTTGCCACAACTAAAGCAATATTATTGTATGCAATTACATCATAGGTTTCCAGATTGCTTATTTGTTTTATCAATTGCAGATTCATGACGTTAGATGCATTGTACACTTTCAGGCCATCAACTCCATCACATATAAATAACAAGTCGCCATCTTTTGACAACCCATGCGGATTTGTTAAATTGTAGGATTTTAGTAACTGGGGGTTTGTAAGGTTATTCAGCTGCAAAATATCCAACTCATTAAAAGGGCTGCCACAAGCCGTTCCTGCCCGCAAGGTTACGTAAGCATAATTATTATCTGCAATCACGGGATCGCAACTGCGTACATGCGCAAATTGCCCGGCTTGTACAGGATTATCAGGGTTATTAATATTATAAAGGAACATTCCGCTTTGTGAGCCGATAAATAATTTATCCTTAAAAGGGAAAATGGTTTCGATGTTCCAGCTACTGATATTTATTTTGTTACTAAAAACCGGATTTTCCGGCGAAGTAATGTTAAATACATTTAGATCAGAATAAGAAACAGTGTACATCCTGTTATTTACAAGTGCAAACCTTGCCATAGAACCACCCAGCCCAATAGGTGATACGGATGCTTTTGAATCACCGCCTCCACCACTTGCATTTTGCATATATAAGACGCCTGTATTCTGTAACTGCACCGAATTTCCTGCGCAATCTTCTGTAATGGTTGTATCCCTTTTTACCCAATCAATTATTACTTTAGTATTGTCGCCTGAAAAACCATTGCCGTAAACACGGTATGGAAACACCCCTTCGTTATATTTTTTTACTACTGCGTTTAAGGGATCACTAATATCAATTGTAACCAGGTCAGTATATAAATCAGCATACAAAGTGCTCCCTTTTACTGCGATATCCACATTACCCGGAATATTAATAAACGCTTTGTTTATAGGAGAAGAAGGATTGCTGTTATCGATTATATGAATGCCTTTATCAATTTCATTGAGAAAAATATAATTGCCAAAAATGTATATTTTACCAGGGTTTTGTATCTCTCTTGCAGTATTGCTTTTAATATTAGCTTTTACGCCAGCCTTGGTTTCATACACAGGATTGTAATAGGTGTAACTGTATGTGCCGCTACAAGTGTCTTTAAGGCAACCAGTAAAAAAGAAACTAAAAATTAAAGTAATAGCGGTAAAAAATGAAATAACGAAATATTTTTTCATAATAAAGGTTTTTAGCATTGACAATGTATTTTTTAAAAACGTGGCATAAAAAATTATTTTTTTCTAAAAATAAATTGTGCCCGTAATCCAATAAAAGTAAAATGATGCTTGTTATACCCCTGAGGAGCAATTTTAGAAATGTCATAATTAAGATAAGGCCCGATAAGAAGTGATTTTTTTTGTTTTGAAAACAATGCAATATCCAGCCCAGTATTAAAACCAATTTGTGTTTTATTAAATTGAGAATTATCATGATAATATAAGCCTGAAGAATTATTAAATTGTAAAGCATTACTGCTAATAAGCTGCGATATAGAAAATCCTATATTCCAATACAATTGTGTTTTTTTAGAATTAGCTATTTGAAATTTAAACTCAATGGGTAACCCGATATAATGGTAAAAGTTATGGTAAGTACTAACAGTACTGTTTGCCCTGAAATAATTAGCGCTGCCTGCTCCTATTGTATTTGTTGTGCTGAATAGTTTATAATTGAGCCCGGTAGTAAATATTATTTTTTGTAAGATATTTTTTTCAGCATAAAAGCCTGTAACAAATGCTATAGAAGATTTTATTAATGATGGCGTGGAATACGGATTAGTACCCTGGGAACCCGAAGACATTGAAACTGAGGCAAAACTTTGTTGCCCGGATCCAAGAAAACTATTCGCCATACCTGATATACCTCCTGAAAATGAAAACCCCCAATTCCATGAATGTTTATTTTTTGCAGTGGTTATATTCTTATTATCAGTGCTTATTACATTTTCATTTTTTTTCTCTTTATTATCTGTAATTAAATCAACCTGAGCTTGGTCAGATAACTCATTTTCGTGAATAGTTGTGCTATCAAATCTGCTTTGTTTAGCAGGCAATATTTTCTCCTGTTCCGGGGTTTTAATATTCGTATTAATTAATCTTCCATTTTCAATAATATTTTGTGTTGTATCAAATTCTTTTTTATTAGCGGATATATCTTTTACCAAACTTTTAGTGAGTTCATAATCACTGACGGATTTCAATTTGTCTCGTGTTTTTATTTTTTGATCTCTATTGCCTTTTGCAGTGGCTGGTTTGGCAAATGGCTTTTTATTTTCTGTAAGAGTTTGATTGTTTTTTATTAAATCAAAACGGTTTTTTGTTTTTTCATTAATATTATTTTTTTCAATAAAATTTTTTGTTAGCTGATGTTGATATTCATGGGTTGAGTTACTTCTGTTCAATAAAACGTATCCGCCATATAAAAAGCAAATGAGCATTGCCGGAAAAAAAATTAATATCCATCTGCGTCGTTTTTCTTTTTTGATCCGGGCTTCTATTTTTTGCCATACAGCATCGGACGGATGCAATTTTAGTTCATCCATTTTTTGCTGTACTTGTTTTTCAAATTCATTTTCTTGCATAGTTCTCCGGTTTTATTTCTAACGAAAATTTTTCTATCCATTCAATAAGCAATGCTCTTGCTCTTGCATATTGTGACCTGGATGTGCCATCAGTAATGCCTAACATTGCCGCAATTTCAACATGTGAATACCCTTCAACAGCGTGAAGATTAAAAATAGTCTGGAAGCCCGTTGGTAACTGCCTTATCAATTCTGTCAGCTCTTTGGCTTGTAATTTCACTTCGGGATCATCTGCTGAAACCGGATGCAAAACCAACTCCTCAAATGACAGATCATA
The DNA here is from genome assembly GCA_017882215.1 of Chitinophagaceae bacterium. Lineage (GTDB taxonomy): Bacteria > Bacteroidota > Bacteroidia > Chitinophagales > Chitinophagaceae > Ginsengibacter. Next base: position 5,151 of record JADGPX010000038.1, read on the forward strand.
TCGATATCTTTTATTTTTTTTAAGATAATTTAGTGCGGTATTTACCATTATTTTTCTTATCCATGCACCAAGCTCCCCCTCAAAATTATATTGATGTAAATGCTTAAATACTTTTACAAAACCTTCCTGTAAAATATCCTCAGCATCGCTAATACTTTTGGTATAACGAAAACATACACCAAGCATTTGCTGGGCGAAATGCTCATATAATTGCCGTTGCGCTTCCGGCTTTAATTTAAGCGTATCTCTTACCAGTTTATAGTAATCCATGTACTGCGTTGCAAAGTTGTTGACAACGGATTATTGAAGTTCGTTGCATTTATAAAAATTTTATTTTATTAGAAAGCTAACAATACTTCTGGCTACCGCAGAGAATAAAAATCTATAAAGATTGTTTTGGGAAGGGAATATTAATCTGAGTTTTTTATTCCCATCGAAACACTTTGATAGCTATTGCATAAGCCGCCACTCCCCATAATAATAGTATTCCTATTTCAGTTTTTACATCCCAAAGATGAGCGCCTTCAAAAGCCACGCTTCTCAGGGCGGTATTTAAATGGGTAAGAGGTAAAACCTTAGCAATAACCTGCAGCCAGTTAGGGAAAAGATCTATAGGAAAGAATGTGCCTCCTATTAAAAACTGGGGCAGCGTAATCAGGTTAGCAAGGGGTGGAATTGTATTGTCGCTTTTTGCAAGTCCGCTTACAATAAAACCAAATCCCATAAATACAACCAAGCCAAAAAAACTTAACACAAGCATATCAACAAAAGTTTCAAATCCATGTATTAAAGTGAAGCCAAAGAAAAAACGGCCTACCAGAATTATCACGATAGCCGTGAGCAACTGGAATAAAACCCGGCTGAGCATTTCTCCTAAAATAATATAAGTTCTGCTTATCGGTGTTGCAAAAAATCTTTTTAAAACCAGTGTATTGCGCAGGTTAAAAAACATAAATGCCACACCAAAAACACCTGAAGCCAGTAAGGAAAATCCAAGCTGGCCGGGAAGTATAAAGTCAATGGTTTTGTACTGCCTTATTTCCGAAATATCTCTTTTGTAATCAAAATCAAAATTGGCATAAGTGGGACGACCTTTGTAATAACGGTTGCTCAATTCATTAATCACACTTTCGGCAAGTGTTTTAAATTGCGGCCATTTATCATTACTTGAGTTGGTACTTTTAAGTGTAAAATTATAGGGAGGATTACCCGCAGGATTTTTTTGTATATTAATAATGCCTGCTAACTTCCCCCGTTGCATATCATCGGCCAGTAAATCTTTATCCTGATACCTTATGATAGTGAGTCCAGGTGTATTTTTCAGCGTCTTGTACAATTCATTGGTAGTATCCGTATTGCTATCAAGGGCAACTTTATAGGATTTTCTTCCTCCGGTATCACCGATAAAACCAAAAACAAGAATAAAAATTAATGGAAAAGCGAAACCAAAAATAACTGATGAAGGGCTTCTGAAGATTGCCCGTAAACTGGCTCTTGTTATTGCCAGCATTGCTTTCAGTTGACTATATTGCTTCATTTCTTAGTTTTATAAATGGTAAATCTATCGGATAAATTTTATGTAGAAAAATTTTTGAAACACTGACAAATGTCGTACGTTTGTATGACAAATGGCGGAGATGGAAAAAAATAAAAAAATAAATAAAAAGTCAACTGTTTATAAAGTTCACTCAAAAGTGTCAAAGGTAAATGAGCCCTTTACGGCTTTCCCTGGAAAAGTAACGCCAATAGTGAAAGATTTTAATTATAAAGAATTTAAAAAAATTGCTGATAAAGTGCCATTCACGCTACAGGAGTGGTCTGATATCCTTCATATCTCTGAAAGAACTTTGCAGCGTTACGCTAAAGCCAACAGTAATTTCCCTTTTAGTGTTGTTGACAGAATTTTACAAATCGATAAAGTGATAAAAAGAGGTATTGAAGTTTTTGGTAATCTTGATAAGTTTATTGGCTGGTTAAGAAGTAATCCCTATATGCTTGAAGGAAGATTATCATTACAATCTTTAAGAAGCATTGAAGGAATAAACCTTATACTTACACAATTGGGCAGAATAGAACACGGACTTTTTGCATGATAGTTTACCGAATTTCAAACGAATTATACAAAGAAGATATCTCTGGTAATGGCGCCGCTATTAATGGCTCCCGCTGGAATTCTAAAAACATAAGAATGGTATATACAGGGGAATATATATCTCTCTCTATTTTAGAGAGCCTTGTCCATTTGAGAGAAATCGATATTCCGGAAAAACAATATTTCTTAACGATTCAAATTCCTGACGTTGAATTTCAGGATATCATACTTTCTAAATTAAAAGACAAATGGCAGCAGCACATAAACTATACACAATGGATTGGCGATCAGTTTATCAAAAATAATGAAGCATTAGTTTTAAAAGTTCCATCAGCAATTGTACCACAGGAGCATAATTTTTTAATAAACCCATTGCATGCTACATTTAAAAAGGTAAAAATTGTGAACACTGAATTATTAGAACTTGATAAAAGATTACTTCAAACGTAATAATGAATTCAACATATCTATTGATAGGAGGAAATTTGGGCAACAGGATAGAGAATCTTGCTATGGCAAGATCTCTTATAGAAAATGAGCTTGGTAAAATAATAAAAGCCTCATCAATTTATGAAACAGCTGCATGGGGAATAACAAAACAACCGGATTTTTTAAACCAGGTATTATTAATAAAAACAAAATTCTCTCCTGAAAAAATGATGCAGTTAATTCTTTCCATTGAAAATAAAATGGGCAGGGTAAGAACTCAAAAAAATGCTTCGAGAATAATTGACATCGATATTTTATTTTTTAATGATGAAATTATCAGTAATGAAAATCTCACAATTCCACATCCTGAAATACAAAACAGGAAATTTGCTTTGATACCTTTAAATGAAATAGCTTCGGACCTGGTACATCCTGTGTTTAAACAAAGTATAAAAAATTTATTATCCACATCAAAAGATAAACTGCAAGTAAAGCCGCTAAGCAAAACCTAAGTTTTATCAACACTGCTTTTATTGCCATAATTTTTTCTTCTCTTTACACTTATTATTTTTGACTCTTAAGAATGAGATACAGTTTTATAACGATAGAAGGAAATATTGGCGCCGGAAAAACTACCCTGGCTCATTTGCTTAGCAAGCATTTTAATGCAAGGTTAATATTGGAAGAATTTGCTGACAATCCTTTTCTGCCAAAGTTTTATGAAAACCAACGACAGTATGCATTTCCGCTGGAGCTTTTTTTTATGGCAGAGCGTTATAAGCAGTTAAAAGATCTGCTGCAAACCAAAGATATGTTTCAAAATCTTACCATCTCAGATTATCTTTTTACAAAATGTCTTTTGTTTGCAAAAGTAAATTTACCGGAAGAGGAATTTTTGCTATACCAAAAATTATTCGACATTATTAATCCTCAATTAGTACAGCCTGATCTGCTGATCTATTTACATGCCCCGGTAAATAAATTAAAAGAAAATATAAAAAAGCGAAACCGTTCTTACGAGCAAAACATTGAATCGGAATATCTTTTTACTTTACAGGAAACCTATACCCAATACATAAAGCAGCATAATATAAAAACACTTTTTATTGATGCATCAAAATCTGATTTTTTGGGAAATGATGAGCATTTGAAGGTTGTTATTGATGCTCTTGATAAAGACTATGATGATGGTCAGCATTATTTAAATTTACCCTGACACAGAAATGAATGATAATTAGTAACGACCCTTTTGCTTCTATAAAAATTGCAGAATACCGTAATCTTATGGCTGGTCGTTTTCTTTTTATTATGGGTTTACGGATGATGAGTACACTTGTTGGCTGGTGGATTTATAATTTAACCAACGATCCTTTCGCAATAGGATTGATCGGACTTTCTGGAGTAATACCTGCTGTAACAATGGCGCTGTATGCAGGTCATATTATTGATCTTAGTGAAAAAAGAAAATTATTAGTAACCGGCGTTGTTTTATATTTTACTGCGGTTCTTATCCTGCTATTCTTATCTACTAATTATACTTCAGGTCATTTAAGTAATCACTGGATAGCTATATGTATTTATATTGTTATTTTTTTTACCGGGGTTGTCAGGGCATTTACAGGTCCCATTTTCGGAGTGCTGATTGCTTATATTGTTCCCAAACATACATTGCAAAACGCTATTACATGGAACCAGGGAACATGGCTTTCGGCATCAGTTATTGGGCATGCTGTTGGCGGTTTTTTAATTGCAGGCTTTGGCATAAACGGAACATTGATAGCAATTACATTTTTAATAATTGCATCTTCTGTTTTTTTAATAAGATTAAAACAAAAGCCTGCTTTAAATAAACGAGGAGAAAAGAAAACATGGGATAGCGTAAAAGAGGGATTAAAATTTGTTATCAAAACAAAAGAATTATTAGGTGCAATATCACTTGATCTTTTTGCAGTGTTTTTCGGCGGCGCTGTGGCAATGGTTCCTGTGTATGCAAGAGATATTTTAAAAGTGGGCCCGCAAGGTTTTGGTTTTCTTAATGCTGCATCCGATATGGGTTCTATCTGCATAGTTATATTGCTTACTTTATTTCCATTGCGACATAAACAGGGAAGAACATTATTGTTTGCAGTAGCAGCTTTCGGTACTTGTATCATTATATTCGGGCTATCAAAACTATTCTGGTTATCATTTGCAGCGCTGTTTGTTGGTGGCCTGGTAGATGGTATAAGTGTGGTTATACGGGGAACTATAACCCAATTAAAAACACCTGATAATATGCGGGGCAGGGTGATGAGCGTAAATTCAATGTTTGTTAATTCAAGCAACGAGTTAGGGCAATTTGAAAGCGGTGTTGCTGCAAAATTAATGGGAGTAATTCCATCCGTGGTGTTTGGTGGCTGTATGACCATTATGGTTGTTATGGCTACCTGGTTTAAAGCGCCAACATTACGAAAGATGGAATATTAAAATCCCTTTAAATTTCACCGCTGGTGGATTTTATTATGTTCTGTCAAATTAAATTTATAGTAACTTGGTTTTTCTCTAAAAAATTATTTTATAAAACGTAGGCAATTTATACAAACCTCGGCATTTACATTAGGAGTCCTAACGCTTGCAGATTATAAATTATTTGCACATTTTGCTGATCCCTGGAAAATGAAAATGCTTCGTAATGATATTGGAATATTTACTGAGAAAGGCGGCACTATTGGCTTTCTGCTTTCTAAAAAAGGAATAGTTGTAGTAGATGCAGAATTTCCTGAGCAGGCACAGCATTTAATTACAGAGCTTAAAAAAAGAAGTGATAAGCCTTTTAGCCTTTTGATAAATACGCATCATCATGGCGATCATACATCAGGAAATATTGAATTTAAAAATCTTGTTCCGCATATAATAGGGCATGAAAATTGTTTAGCTAATCACAAGCGTGTAGCAGAACAGCAAAAATCGGTAGACAAGCAATTGTTTGCCGATATAACTTTTACTGATACATGGAAAACAAAGGTTGGACAGGAAAAAATTAAAGCCTGGTATTTTGGAGCTGCTCATACAAACGGTGATGCAATAATTCATTTTGAGCATTCAAACATTGCCCATTTGGGCGACCTGGTTTTTAACCGACGGTATGCTTTTGTTGATAGAAGCGCAGGCGCAAATATTAAAAGCTGGATAGAAGTATTGGACAAAACGCTAAGCACATTTGATGATGAAACTATTTTTATTTTTGGTCATGCCTTCGATCCTGAAAAAGTAACGGGCAATAAAGAAGATATTAAAGCAATGCAAAATTATCTTTCTAAATTGTTGCAGTTTGTTGAAGGTGAAATAAAATCAGGTAAATCAAAAGAAGAAATACTAAAAGCAAAATCAATTCCCGGCGTAACTGAGTGGCAGGGTGATGGAATAGAAAGAGGCCTGACAGCAGCATATGAAGAACTTACTGAAGCAAAATAAAATTCATAGTATTAAATGAATAAATTATTAATTATTGATGATGATGAAGATATAAGCGCCATGCTTTTTCTTTTATTGAGATCAAAAGATTTTGAAGTTGCAGTGGTTACAAAATCAGAAGATATTTTTCATAAGATAAAAACGTATCAGCCGGATATTATTTTGCTGGATGTTTTTTTAACCGGCTATGATGGACGCGTTATATGTAAGCAATTAAAATTTCATCCTGATTCCAAACACATCCCTGTAATAATGGTATCGGGTGATGATGAAGTTTTGCAAACCGTGAAGCAATATGGCGCAAACGATTTTATTCAAAAACCTTTTGAAGCGGATGACCTTCTCTCTAAAATAAATAACCTGATAAATGCGAAAAGCAATTCTCCGGGTTAACTATTTCACTTCTACCAGCTTCTCCATTACATAATAAACTATTGGGCAAAACGTAGAATTTTTTATGGTAAGCTGCGGTCTTTTAATTATCACATCTTCATCAGTATAAGGAAAGCGTACACAATCACCGGGGCGGTTTTCATAAATGCTGCAATAATTATCTTCTCCCAGAAAAGGACATGGAGTTTTTTTAGCTACATAATCTCCATCTTCATCAAGGCGTAAGTACGTTTCAATAAAATCGCCTTCTTTCATTTTTAAATGTTTGGAAATGCGCTTTATATCAGGTGTTTTAAAGCGTGGAGAATAATTTTTACAGCAATTGGCACATTCAAGGCAATTTATTTTAGCAAATGCCTCATTATGCAGTGCCGGTAATGCTTTTAGTACTTTGTTCTTATCCGGTCTTTCTAAAAATTGCTTATATTTTTTTTGATTTTCAGAAGATTTTTTTTCCCAATTATGCAACACCTCTTCTTTCATCAGGTAAAGATAATGTATGCTGTATTGGATGATATTATAACTTATTATTTAGCCGTTCCGTTGTAACTTTACGCCGGTTTAAGCTGAATAGAATTACCAATGTACAAGATTGTCCTGGTAATTATCGGGACCAATGAAGATGATGCCTGCACTACAGCCGGCTACAAAAAAAATAAACTAAAAAATTAAAGAAGCAATGAATCTTTTTGAGAAGCAAGCAAACGAATTTGCAGAAAGGCACATAGGACCAAATGAACAGGAAACAGCGGAAATGTTGCAGGAAATAGGCGTGAGTTCTTTGGAGGAATTAATAAATAAAACTATACCCACAGCAATTCAAATTAAAGGTGACCTTGATATAACACCTGCAATGAGTGAGTTTGAATATTTGACCGAATTGAAAAAAATTGCAGCAAAAAATAAAGTTTATAAATCGTACATAGGACAGGGATATTATGACACCATTGTTCCCAGTGTTATTCTTAGAAACCTTTTTGAGAACCCGGGATGGTATACACAATACACCCCTTACCAGGCTGAGATTTCGCAGGGGCGTTTGGAAAGCTTATTGAATTTTCAAACCATGGTGAGTAACCTAACTGCACTGCCAATTGCCAATGCAAGTCTGCTTGATGAAGGCACTGCAGCAGCAGAAGCAATGGCAATGCTTTTCAATCATAAAAATCGTGATCATGAACATCTGGCATCCCCCAGGTTTTTTGTGGATGAAAAAATATTTATGCAAACAAAAGATGTTTTAATTACAAGAGCAAGGCCTGTTGGTATTGAATTAGTGATTGGGAATTTTCATTCTGTTCAATTGGATGATACTTTTTTTGGTGCCATTGTACAATATCCAAACAGCGACGGAAGTATTGAAGACTATCGTGATTTTATTAATGCAGTTCATGATGTAAATGCACAGGTTGTTATGGCAACCGATCTTTTGGCATTAACACTCTTAACACCTCCGGGTGAGCTGGGCGCTGATGTTGCTGTTGGCTCTTCACAAAGGTTTGGAGTGCCATTGGGTTTTGGTGGTCCGCATGCAGCTTTCTTTGCAACTAAAGATGATTTTAAAAGAAGTATTCCCGGACGTATAATCGGCGTAAGTATTGATGCACAAGGCAATCGTTGTTTGCGCATGGCATTGCAAACAAGAGAACAGCATATCCGCAGGGAAAAAGCTACTTCAAACATTTGCACTGCACAGGCGCTGCTGGCAAATATGGCTGCAATGTATGCTGTTTATCATGGCGCCAAAGGATTAAAAAATATTGCGAAGAGAGTAGCTGTGCTAACGCAAACATTGGTGAACGAATTGAAGGATCTGCGATATGAAATATTTAATGAAAGTTATTTTGACACCATCTCTGTAAAAGTAGTTGATGCTTCTATTATCAGAACAATTGCTGAAGCACACAAAATGAATTTTTATTATGTTGATGAAACAACAATCTCTATTTCTATTGATGAAACAACAACGCAGTTGGATGTATTGAATATAGCAGGCATATTTAGTGCTGCAAAGGGAATAGATACGGCTGTTGCTACTTTTGATAACGAGACCAATCTTGAAAACATTCCAACTTCTCTTACAAGAACATCATCGTACTTGTTACATCCGGTTTTTAATAGTCACCATAGCGAAACAGAAATGATGCGGTATTTAAAAATGCTGGAGAATAAAGATCTTTCTCTTGTACATTCTATGATATCACTCGGCTCCTGCACAATGAAATTAAATGCAGCCTCTGAATTGATTCCTGTGAGCTGGCCTGAGTTCAGTAAGATTCATCCGTTTGCTCCGGCTGATCAAACTGAAGGTTATCAAATTATAATTGATGAATTGGAAGATATGCTTTGCGAGATAACGGGTTTTACAGCCTGTAGCCTGCAGCCTAATAGTGGCGCCCAGGGCGAGTATGCAGGGTTGCTAAGCATTAGAGCTTATCATGAAAGCAGAAAGGAAGATCATCGCAATGTGATATTAATTCCTATCTCAGCACATGGAACAAATCCCGCATCGGCTGTAATGGCAGGCTTTAAAGTGGTTGTTACTAAATGTGATGATGCAGGAAATATTGATGTAAATGATCTTAAAGAAAAGGCAGAAAAATATAAAGATTCTCTCGCCGGATTGATGGTAACTTATCCATCAACACATGGCGTATTTGAAGAAAGTATAAAAGAGATTTGCCAGCTTATTCATGATAATGGAGGATTGGTTTATATGGATGGCGCAAACATGAATGCACAGGTTGGGCTTACATCTCCGGGAATTATTGGCGCTGATGTATGCCATTTAAATCTGCATAAAACTTTTGCAATTCCCCATGGTGGCGGTGGACCTGGTATAGGCCCGATTTGTGTAAACGAAAAATTAAAAGCTTTCCTTCCCGGACATTTTTTGTCAGACGTGAAACGTCAAAAGTCAGATGATAGTGCTAACGTTTCACATCTCACTTCTCACGGTTCAGTAAGTGCTGCGCTTTATGGCTCTGCAAGTATATTGCTTATCAGTTATGCATACATAAAAATGTTGGGCGCTAATGGTATTCGCAAAGCAACAGAATATGCAATTCTGAATGCTAATTACATGAAAGCAAAATTAAAAAAATATTATAAAATTCTATACACAGGAAAGGGTGGTACTTGTGCTCATGAATTTATTGTTGATCTGAGACCATTTAAAAGCACCGCTGGTATTGAAGCAGAAGACGTTGCTAAAAGATTGATGGATTATGGATTTCATGCACCCACGCTTAGCTTTCCTGTAGCCGGAACTATAATGATAGAACCAACAGAAAGTGAGAACAAAGCAGAGCTTGACCGTTTTTGTGATGCATTAATAAATATTTATGAAGAGATAAAAAGTATTGCTGATGGCAAAACTGATAAAGCAAATAATTCATTAAAAAATGCGCCACATACCTTATCTGTTATAACTGCTGATGAATGGAAATATTCTTACAGCAGGCAACAGGCGGCATTTCCTTTGCCATACTTAAAAGAAATTAAATTTTGGCCATCGGTAAGCAGGGTAAATAATACGTATGGTGATAGAAATTTAATTTGCACTTGTGAGCCAACAGAAAGTTATTTGGAAACTGCCGGTAATTAATTCAAAAAAATAAGCCATTAAAGGATGGCTTATTTAATAAGGAACATTAAATTTTTATTGCATAGCTGTAAAATTAGGTAGCTGGTAGTGTTCTGTGTATTAGCTTTTGAAGCACAGCATCACCAACAATATATATAAAAGTGTTAGCAGTATAATTTAAATTATAGTATACTTTGCCACCATTATAAGATTAAAACTTACTTGTTTTATCACCCCATAATTCCTTCATTACGCCATCCAATTCAAGTAAAGCTTTTGAGCAATCGCCATAAAATGAAGATCCATGCATGGTAGCAAGCGTTTTAGGATTTAAAGCGGCTAACTCTTTCAATAATCGCCCTGTGTTATGATTGTAGGGCACATAATCCATAAGAGGACTTTTTTCCAATTCAAGCATTGACTTCTTATGTCCTTCCAATATATCAACATCTGTTAAATGGGTTACATCTCCATTTTGATGGAATAAATCGGAACAAAGAAGGGTCTGATTCGTTTGTTCAAACATTACACCTGCATCCCATCCATGAGGTAAATGAGGTGTTCGCATAAAACGATAACTATATTTTCCGGTTGGCAATACTTCATTATGGCGCAATGCTTTTGAAGGCCTTACAGCAAAGTCACTCATGTTAATTATAGCGCCTACTTCGCTACATACAGCCTGAGCATCAGGAGCCACTTGTAACCATTCATTTAAGGCACCACATTCATCTACTTCATAATGACTAAAACCTACCCATCTAATTATCTTTGGATTGATTAATGTTTTCACCGCTTCATGCAGCAATGGGAACATACCTTTTAATCCTGCATGATATAAAAGAGGTTCATCATCTTTAATTAAAAAATGATTGAATTGTATATTGAATTGAGGGGCGAATATGGATATACGATACAGATCGGGTGCAATTTCATTAATCTTATACATAAGGATAATTTTAAAGTTATTAAATAATAAAGAACAGCTATAGTGTAAAAGGATCCATTGCTTTAAGGTACTATTTTAAAATATATTCATTAACTAATTAGAAAAAAGAAACTATGAAGAACATTATTCTTCAGCCCGCATTTTGCCAAGCAGCCTGTTAGCGGTAGTATTTAATCTTTTCTCATGCCTGACCACATAATAAGACAAAAAGCAATAAAGGCAGTCAGGGTCCGCACTATATGGAATGACCACCATTTATCTCTTAATTCAGTCCAGTTACCCGGCACATCAGTTTTGTTCCAGGTCATTACAATACTATTGATAGGTTGGTTACCAAACTTCGTTACCAGTCCACTTATTATTAAAAAGCCAGCAGCGACTAACAAGGTTACAAAAACAATTTGGTTTTGCTTTTGCATAAATGCAGATGCCACTGTTAAAATGATAGTAATCAGTCCAAGTAAAGGCATGAGTGTATTTAATGCTTTAATAACAGCTTGCTGCTGTTCCACATAAGTTTGTGCAGATAAATTTTTAGGGTTATAGCCAATCCATATTCCAAAAAGTACCCCTGTAATCAGTCCGGCCATAATAAGGTTGAGAAATCGAATAATCAGTGTAGTCATATTTTAAATTTTTGAGTGTCGCTTTAATATTAGCGCTACACTGTAATTTACGTACCTTCTATTAATCATTTAAAAAATAATCATTGTCCCTCTAATAGTCGTTAGCAACGAGGGCTTAATCAATATTCCCCTTTGCCAGCCTAAGCGTTCACGCTTAGGTATTAATGCAGGCAATCACTTTAAAAAGAATCATTTTATTTTTTGATCTTTTTTAAAAACGAATTGTTTTCAATAAACAATCGAAAGTTATCCGGATTATTAATTATGTCGTTATGTTTATTCAGACTATGAATAAAAACAATTCTTT